>CACZOH010000262.1 GCA_902782785.1 uncultured Ruminococcus sp.
GCGACCGTCACCGAGGATCCGCGTCTTGTGATGCGCTGGCGCGGAAACACGATAGTTGATATAAGCCGTGAATTTCTCAATTCCAACGGCGCGGAAAAGCATATAGACGCCGCGCCCGAAAAGCCCGTTATATTTGAAAGCGACATAAGAGGCAACTTTGCCGATAATTATAAAAAGGTCGTGTCCGACCTCAATATCTGCTCAAAACGCGGTCTGTCGGAGAGATTCGACTCGACGATAGGCGCCGGCACGGTCCTTATGCCGTTCGGCGGCAAAAATCAGCTTACGCCGATACAGGCGATGGTACAGAAGATATGCTGTGAGAAAAAGCACACGGACGACTGCTCCGTGATGAGCTGGGCGTACGATCCGTTCATAGCGGAAAAGAGCCCGTATCACGCCTCTTACACCGCGGTGCTCGAATCCGTAGGCAAGCTCATAGCGACGGGCGCCGATATAAAAGACACGTATCTTACCTTCCAGGAATATTTTGAAAAACCGAAAACGAGCCCCGCGCGCTGGGGCAAGCCGCTTGCGGCGCTTCTCGGAGCGTTTGAGGCGCAGAAGGACCTCGGTATCGCAGCGATAGGCGGCAAGGATTCCATGTCAGGCAGCTTTGAAAGCCTTGACGTTCCGCCGACGCTCGTATCGTTTGCCGTAACGACGGACAAAACGGAAAATATCGTAAGCCCCGAATTCAAATCGGCGGGTCACGACGTGGTGCTTTTGTCGCCGGAATACGACGAAAACGGACTTCCGACAAAAGAAAGTATGCTGTCGCTCTACGATAAAGTCACAAAGCTGCTCCGGGACGGCAAAGCCGTGTCGTGTTACGTAACCGGCATCGGCGGCGTGGGCGAAGCGACCTTCAAAATGGCGATAGGAAACGGGATAGGTTTTGAATACGGCGAAAACCTCACCGTAAAAGATATCTTCAAGCGCCGCATAGCGTCTTTCGTACTTGAAACGACCGAAAAAACGGACGGCATCCCGATAGGCAGAACGACGGCGGAGCCGGTCATCGCGTACAAGGGCGAAAAGCTCTCGCTTGACAGTCTGTTAAAGCAGTACGAGGACAAATTAGAGGGCGTTTATCCGTGCAATATCAAAAACAACGACACGCCCTTAAAGGACTTTGAATACGAGGTAAAAGAGCATAAATCCGCGGCGGTCAAGCGCGCGAAGCCCGTAGTTCTGATCCCCGCCTTCCCCGGCACCAACTGTGAATACGACAGCGCAAAGGCTATGGCGGACGCGGGCGCGGAGCCTGAGATAATAGTCATAAACAACTTAAGTTCCGCGGGTATCACAAAGAGCGTAAACGAATTTGCGGACAGACTGAAGGGCGCGCAGATGATATTCATACCCGGAGGATTTTCCGGCGGAGACGAGCCGGACGGCTCCGGTAAATTCATAACCGCGTTTTTCAGAAACGCCGAAATAAAAGACGGCGTGCACGATCTGTTGAACGACCGCGACGGACTTATATGCGGTATCTGTAACGGCTTCCAGGCGTTAATCAAGCTCGGACTCGTGCCGTACGGAAAGATAATAGACACGGACGAGAACTGCCCGACCTTGACGTTCAACACTATAGGACGCCACCAGTCAAGGATAGTAAGAGTTCGCGTAGCGTCAAACAAGTCACCGTGGCTTGCGGCGACTAAGGTCGGCGACGTGTATAACGTTCCGATCTCACACGGAGAGGGCAGATTTTTAGCCGATCCGAAGCTCATAGAAAAGTTAGCGGAGAACGGTCAGATCGCCACGCAGTACGTCGATTTTGAAGGTCACGCGACAAACGACGTGCATTTCAACCCGAACGGCTCGGTATACGCGGTGGAGGGCATAACCTCGCCGGACGGCAGAGTTTTCGGTAAAATGGGACACAGCGAAAGAAAGGGCAAAGGACTTTACAAAAACGTGCCCGGTGAATATGACATCCGTATGTTCGAATCAGCCGTAAAATACTTTAAATAACGGGGGATAACCAAAATGAATTTCTTTGATGAACTGAA
>CACZOH010000263.1 GCA_902782785.1 uncultured Ruminococcus sp.
ACCTCCGTCGGAATGATGATATTCTGCATAATCTTCAATAACATAGCGGCGATATTTTTCATAATCAACTTTGTAAAAACGAAAGCCAACGCCGAGTCTTTTGACAGAATAGAAGCAAGACAAAAGGCTTAAAAATCATATATAATAACGCGGTAAGAGCCTGAACTCTCACCGCGTTTTTTATTTTCATATTCCGATCATATAAGTGACGTTTCCACAAGACAGTATTTATCAACGTACGGCACCGCGCCGTAGCCGGTCCAGATACAGGGCTCGTAGAAGAAGCTTGACGGAGCGACGGCGTATAATTCTCCGTTGGGATGATGATGCGGTCCGAGCAGATTGCGGAGGTTGTTTACGAACGTAAGCTCCACCTCGTTTTCACCCTTCACAAGATATTCCGTAACGTCGATCTCAAACGGCGTGTATATAAGCGTTTTGACGTCAGCTCCGTTAATCTTTATGTGTATGGCGTTGACGCCGCGCTTGTCGAAGCGTATTTTCGTATTGCCGCCGTCCGATACAACGGTCTTTCTGACCGTCATCTTGCCGGAGAAGAACGGAAAGCCGCGCAGATCCATTCTGTGAAGCTGGAGCTTGTCCGCGGGCGCCTCTATAACGGGCTCGCCGTCGAACCAGTACGCATCGTTCGGTATCTTCTCAAAGCTGCCGTCAAGTCTCACGCCGAAATCGCCGACGAGATACAATGATTCTATTTCCATATCGTACGTGAGCTTGTTTTTCTCCGACTCAAAGACCTTCGCCTTTTTCATATTCTCATAGACCTCGGGCGACTGTACGAAATGTGTCGAGAGCGTTATTGTGTTGTCTCCGCATCTGAACAGCCCCGAAATATCGAGAAGTCTGAAAGCGGAATCGCGGAAATAGCCGCGGTCTGTTTTGTCGACGGGTTTGCCGTTTACGGTTATATCGAATATCTCCGGAGTCTCGCACGCAAGCATAAGTTTTTCCGGAACGTAATCCGCTTTCGCATGGAATTCGCATACTACGTCCACCGGGCGCCCGAGCTCGTAAGCCCTCTGCGCGACGTTCAAAACGTAGCCGTTCTCTTGCTGAAGTTCTCCGTCAAACCGGTACGTGCATTTATCGAGCGTCAGGCTGTTTGACGTTACCGCCGTTATATCCCAGTCGCCCGACAGATCGAGCTCCTTATAATCTTTCGGCGCGGGAAGCGCAGCGTGCGGCGTTTTGTCGTCGATAACTATCAGGCTTTCCATGGGGGCGAACTCATAACAGCCGTAGAAGTCGGACAGATCGCCCGTGTCCTGAACGAGCATTTTGCCGCCGCAGTTTATCTTAGCCGTCTGTTTTGTCATTGTGGAGTTTACGAAATAATGCATTACGAAGCCGTCGAATATGCGCTTTGTATACGTGATATTCCCGTTATCGGTTATCTCATTTGCCGCAAGCTCCTCGGGCGCAAGTATCAGACCGCCGTTTTCCTTGAATTCCGCAAGCAGTTTTTCCGTATTCTCAAACAGCGCCTCGTGCGGCGGGATTATGATCTTTTTATATCTCATCTCGCCGATAACAAGCTCGTTCCCCTCGACCTTTCCGTGGCGTTCGAGCATTATCTCGTCTCCCAGATGGAAGTTGATATGCTTGCGCTCAAGCTTGTCTATGGTCCGGAGCATCGCGTCGTTGTATTCTTTTATGCCCCTGTTGTCGCGGCAGTTGAAGCGGACCCACGCGGACGTCTCGTTATGGAGTATGAGCGTGTCTACGTCAAGTCTTCCCTCGGAAAGCAGCATACCCGTGCGCGATACCGCGTCGTTCCACTGCTTGTAATACTCCCACCACGGCTGCTGATAGTGCATTGCCGGCGGATAGTCGCGCTTTCTTATTCCGCGCAGGGAATAGCCCTCAAGGTGCTGGCAGAGCAGGTTTACGCCGCGCACCATCATCCACTCGTAGTTGCGCTTAAGCTCCTCATGCGATACGTTGTGACCGCAGAGCGCGAAGCTCTCCGTCAGTATCTGCTTTTTGCCGGTCTGCGCCGCAGATGAGGCGAGCTGATGTATCGTCAGGCACGGATATATCGGACGGCAGAGCCAGTCCATACCCGGTATATCGAAATACTCGTAGTGCGGCATACACGCGCCGTTTGACGTGAGCTGATGCTCAAGCGTCTCCTCA
>CACZOH010000264.1 GCA_902782785.1 uncultured Ruminococcus sp.
CGTGCTGGCAATGAGCCTTTACTCCACCGCTCCGTTATGGATACCGGCGGTAGGCGGCGTGTTTGCGATACTCATAGTAAAAATGCTCTTCGGAGGTATAGGACAGAACTTTATGAACCCCGCGCTGACGGCGCGGTGCTTCCTGCTTCTGTCGTTTTCCCGCATTATGACGGATTATCCTACGTTGGCTGACGGCGTGTCGAGCGCGACTCCGCTTTCGCTTGCCGCAAACGGTCAGCACGTCAGCTATCTTGAAATGCTGATAGGCAATCACTCCGGCTCAATAGGCGAGACGTCGGCGATAGCGATCATAATCGGCGCTGTATATCTGATTATCCGCCGCGTGATAAGCCCGCGGATACCGCTTGCCGTCATAGGCTCGTCGATAGCTTTTATCATTCTGTTCTCCTACATAAAAGGCGACATGGTGACGATGAATTTCATAGCCGTGCAGGTTATGGGCGGCGGACTTTTAGCCGGCGCTGTGTTCATGGCGACGGATTACACGACGTCACCGGTGACGAACGTCGGACGTATAATTTACGGCGTAACGGTCGGTCTTATAACCGCGGTCATACGGTGCTTCGGCGGCTCGCTCGAGGGCATCTCGTTTGCGATCATTACGGCAAACCTGCTCACGCCGATAATCGAAAAGCTGACGTATCCGAAACCGCTCGGCACGTATGGAAAGAAGGCGGAAAAATGAAGAAAACAGTTTTAAAAAACACGCTGATTCTGGCGGCCATATCACTTTCCGCCGCGCTTCTTCTCTCCGTCGTCTATGCGGTTACAAAAAACACGATAGCGGAAGCGGAGGAAAAGGAACGCATGAATTCATTTTTCCGCGTTTTGCCCGACGCTGAAAGTTTTATTGACGACGGCGGCAGCAATATAATCAAATTCAATGAAAATAACGATGGTGCGGAGGTTTTATCCGCTTACAAAGGCTGCGACAAGAACGGAAAAGTCGTGGGCACGGTCGTTTCCGTTATGTCACACAACGGTTACGGCGGCGATATTACGCTTTCTCTCGGAATAAACAACAGCGGAGTAATAACGGGTATGAAGGTCACGGATATGTCCGAGACCTCGGGACTGGGCGCGGAATGCCAGAATGAGGAATGGGCAGATCAGTTCAAGGGATTATACAATTATCCGCTGTCATACAACAAGCAGGCAAAACCGGAGGGCGATACGATAGACGCGCTGACCGGCGCAACGATAACGACAAAGGCGGTGCTCGAAGCGGTAAACACGGGGCTGTTGTACTGCATCTTCGTAAATCCGATGCAGCCCGATACGGAGGCGGTAAAATGAAAAAACCGATAGAAAGATTATACAACGGAATAATAAAGGAAAACCCCACGTTTGTCCTTATGCTCGGTATGTGTCCGACTCTCGCCGTTACCACCTCTGCGATAAACGGTCTCGGAATGGGGTTGTCCACCTGCGCCGTGCTTATGATGTCAAACCTTATTATTTCTCTTCTGAGAAAAATAATACCGGATAAGGTCAGGATGCCGGCGTATATAGTCATAGTCGCTTCTCTCGTTACGGTCGTTGAGCTTCTGATGCAGGCGTACGTTCGCTCGCTTTACGCATCGCTCGGTCTTTTCATACCGCTGATCGTCGTAAACTGCATAATTCTGGGCAGAGCTGAGGCGTACGCGTCAAAAAATCCGCCCCTGCCGTCACTGTTCGACGGTCTCGGTATGGGACTCGGTTTTACGCTTGCGCTCACGCTCATCGGTTCGTTCCGCGAAATACTCGGGAAAGGCTCCATATTCGGCGTAAACATAATGCCTTCGTTTTACGAGCCCGTATCCGTCATGATAATGGCGCCCGGCGCGTTTTTCGTCCTTGCGGGACTTTCGGCGATAATGAACAGGATAAGGCAGAAAAAGAATAAACCCGCGCCCGAAAAATTCTGCAGCGGCTGCTGTGCCGACTGTATGGACGAGACCTGCAGTATAGGTAAAAAGGAGGATAAGCAATGAATTACGTAACGGCTTTTATCCTCGGAATAATCAACTACGCGCTTATAGACAACGTTGTTTTGTGCCGTTTTCTCGGACTTTGCCCGTTTCTCGGGGTATCCAAAAAGACGTCTACCGCCGTCGGTATGGGCGCGTCCGTCATCGCGGTGATAACCTTGTCCTCCGCAATAACGTATTTTATAAACAAATACGTACTTATCCCGCTTGACCTCGTATATATGCGTACCATAGCGTACATTATGATAATAGCGGCTCTCGTTCAGACGGTAGAGATAATAATGAAGCGTAAGCTGCCGTCTTTATACAAAGCTCTCGGCGTTTATCTGCCGCTTATAACGACAAACTGCGCCGTTCTCGGAGTTGCGATAGACAGCTCGCAAAAGGGCTTTGACTTTTTCAACACAATGATATTCGCAATAGGAACGTCAGTCGGTTTTCTCGTCTCCATCGTCATTATGGCGGGGATACGCGAGAGGATCCAATACAACAAGATACCGAAAGCGTTCAAGGGTATGCCGATAGTTCTCCTTGCCGCCGGGCTTATGGCTATCGCGTTTTTCGGCTTCAAGGGCGTATCCTTTACGTGATGGGAAAGGAGTGAGAAAATGCTTGTTCCCGTTTTGACAGCCTGCGGTGTAATAGCAGTCATAAGCGTTCTGATCGGCGTGCTGTTAAGCGTTTTATCGGTAAAATTCAAATCGAAAATAGATCCTAAGGAGGAGATGCTCCGCTCCGTTCTCGCCGGTTCGAACTGCGGCGGCTGCGGTTACGCGGGCTGCGACGCATACGCAAAGGCCGTCATATACGACGGTGAAAACCCGGGTTTGTGCGTCGCCGCGGATACAAAAAAGATCAGTGAAATATTGGGCGTTAACGTTGAGGGCGGCAAGAAGAAGGTCGCATACGTCCGCTGTTCCGGTAACTGTCTGAAAACGAATATGAATTACAGCTTTGACGACACGGAGGATTGCAGGATAGCGTATCTTGCTCCCGGTCACGGCTCGAAAAAATGTCCGTTCGGCTGCTGCGGCTTCGGTACGTGCGCGGAGGTCTGCCCGTATGACGCGATTAGGATTACGGACGGTCTTGCCGTTGTCGACAGTGAAAAATGTCAGGCGTGCGGCAAATGTGTGCTCGTCTGTCCTAACAGACTTATCGAGATAATCCCGAACGACGCCATGTATATCGTACGCTGTTCCTCGCAGAAAAAGGGCAAGGTAGTCAAAAACGCCTGCACCGAGGGATGTATCGGCTGCGGCGTATGTATGAGAGTATGCCCCGAGGGCGCTATAACGGTTACGAACAATCTGGCGCGCATAAATCAGGATAAATGCACGCGCTGCGGCAAATGCGCGGAAAGATGCCCGTCAAAAATAATAATCAAGAGGTTTTAAAGATGAAAAAGCCGCTGTCTCTGTTATTTATTGTCATTATAATATCGTCGTTTCTGACGTCCTGCGGTCAGAGCCTTTCACGTTACAGCGTGACGTATACGGACGTTTTTGATACGGTAACGAATATAACCGCATACGCGAAAAGTCAGACGGAATTTGATAAAGCGGCAACGGCGGCGCACAATGAGCTTTTGCGTCTCCACAAGCTCTACGATATATATAACGAATATGACGGTATAATCAATCTTGCGACGCTCAACCGCCTGTGCGGCGCTTCCGAACAGAAAGTAGATAAGGATATCGAATATCTTTTAAAAACCGGTCTGTCATACGCGGAAAAAACGGACGGAAAGCTGAACATAGCCGCCGGCGCATTGACGGGTCTGTGGCACGACTGTATCAAAAACGGCGGCGGTCTGCCGTCCGACGAGGAACTGTATGAGGCAAAAAAGCATATTTCGTATAAATCCGTCAGACTTGAAAACGGCGCGCTTTTCTTTGAAGATCCCGATATAAAGCTTGACGTTGGAGCGATAGCAAAGGGTTATGCTGCAGATCGCGCAGCCTCCGTGCTCGTATCAAACGGAATTAACGATTTTCTTATAAACGCCGGCGGAAACGTGGTACCTCACGGCAAAAAGCCGGACGGAGAATGGAAAATAGGCATACAGGATCCCGATAAACCGGGCGGACAATACCGGTTCAAAATGGCGGTAAGCGACCGATCCGTAGTAACGAGCGGGAGTTATGAAAGGTTTTTCACTTACGGCGGAAAAACGTATTCGCATATCATTGATACAGATACGCTTTATCCCGCGGACAGATACGTTTCAGTAACGGTTTTATGCGTTGATTCCGCGGACGGTGACGCCCTCTCCACTGCTCTGTTCTGTATGTCCGTACAGGACGGAAAAGCGCTTTTAAAAGAAAAGGGCGCTGATGCTCTGTGGATCTATGCCGACGGAGGCTATGAGAAAACCGACGGGTTCAAGATCGATGAATAGGACTGCGGTCTCGGATCTTATACTCGTTTCAGCCGTCGTTATTATCGCTCTTGTGCTTTTGGTCGTATTTTCAATAAACAGAGCCGACGGATCCGTGTTCGAGATAACGGTAAATGGAAAAGTATACGGAACGTACGATCTCAATAAGGATACGGAGATCGACGTTTACGGATTATGCGTTGTGTGCGTAAAAGACGGCGAGGTCTTCATGAAGTCGTCGACCTGCAAAGGCAAAGACTGCGTCCACAGCAAACCGATAAGCAAAAGCGGACAGACGATAATATGTCTTCCGAACGGCGTCGTTATACGCGTGCCCGGCGAAAGCGAGGTCGACGCGGCGATATGAAAAAGACAAAAAAAATCGCCGTCACGGGCATTCTGACGGCGCTTGCGATAATTTTCGCTTACATCGAATTTCTCATACCTTTTGACAATCTCGGTGTACCCGGGATAAAACCGGGCTTTGCTAATCTTGTTATAATGTACGCGCTTTACGCGCTCGGTTTGCCCTACGCATCGTTCATTTCCGTTTTAAGGATCCTTTTGTCCTCTCTTCTGTTCGGAAATATAACGTCTTTGTTATACAGCGCGGCAGGCGGCGTTCTCAGCCTTGCCGTGATGTATTTAATGAAGAAAACAAAGCTTTTCGGAGAAGTGGGAGTCAGCACGTCCGGTGCGCTGGCGCATAACGTCGGACAGCTTATCGTATCGTTTATTATTTTATCATTTTCGGCGGTCGTTTACTATCTCCCCGCTCTTTTACTGTCAGCCGCTTTATTC
>CACZOH010000265.1 GCA_902782785.1 uncultured Ruminococcus sp.
ATCATAGACGTTGTTCCTCTGCCATAAAAGCACCTCGTTCTTTGACGAAAACGTGCTTATGAAGTTGAATATGGAGAGCATATTTTCCCAGTCCTCGTCCGGCTCGCCGATTTTCTGTAAAAATATCTTTCCCAATTCCGATTCGGGATAGTTGTTTACTATCTGCGCTATCTCCGCGTTATACGCGCAGTGACCGCCGTCAAAGAAATAATATTCCAGAAGTCCGAGACCGAGCAGATGATCGGAAACGTTCTCCGAGAGAAGAAGGTCTTTTATGTGCTTTGTGCTTTCGCCGCTGTTTTCAAGAAATTCGTCAAAGCTCAGATTGGACAAATAATCGCTTATTATCGCAAGCCCGGGCCTTCCGTAAAAATGGTCCACGCAAAGGCAAAGCTGATTGTAGGTGAAAAGCGCCGTCGCGGGATCGCGCTTCGTTTTGTTCGTAAGCGTCGTGCGGTCGTAATACAGATCGTCAGACGCCGAAACGAAATAAAGGTTCCCGTCAACGTAGTTGAGAGCGTTCGCGCCGAAGAACACGCAGCCGAGAAGGGAAAACGGAAAATACGTCTTTTCATTGTGTTCAACTATATCGAATCCGTATTCGCCGAGATCGAGCGTAAAAGGCTCCGGCTCGTTTTCGTATTCTATCTCGCTCAGATAATGCACCGCGTATTCGCAGAGAGAGGAGTTTTCAACGTACTGGTCGAGCAAAAACACCTCCTGGTTTCTGAAGGTCACGGTGTCGTTTGCAGCGTCTATTATCACGTCGGCGTCCTTGTTTTTGCAGGATACGGTGTACGTGCCGTCTTCATTTTTCACCGTTGTGAATTCATCCGTGAAAGCGCGGGAGAGGAAATCCACCGTCTCAACGTACGGTATCCCGTCAAGCCCGTCAAAGAAAAGACAGCGGAGAACGGTTTGCTTCTCCATATCGTACAGATAAGCCGTAACGTCCCTTTCCTCATATTGAGTCTCCGGCTCGGACGCAAGAGCGGGAAGCGCCGCGGACAGCGCCGTAACTGTTATGATCAGAACGCTTATGATTATTAAGACCTTTTTCATTTCAACTTTTCCTTTTCCGGTTTTGTAATTCTTAATCCATCCTTATACTGAAAAAACACGTCCGCCGAAAACTGACGGAAGCGGGAGCCGTTTTTGTTTCGCCGCCAGTTGTCTTTTGTTTCATATTATCATAATATTGTAATTTTGTCAATAGAGAATATATTATATAAGGCGGGAAAAATGCGGAAGAGAACGGAGAAAAAACAAAACAAAGGCGTCTGTTTTACGCGCAGACGCCTTTTTTCTTAAGTCTTATTTTTTCTTTTTCTTTGCGAGTATTATCGCGGCCACGGCGGCGATAATGACGACGCAGCCGATCACTATACCGATTATGAGAGGCGTGCTGCTCTTGTTCTCCGGCGTTTTCGTTCCCTGATCATCGGTTTCGGGAGCTTTCGTCGTTTCGTTTGACGAGGTGTCGGGCGCTTTCGTTTCCTCCGCCGTCGTTGCTTCTTCTGTAACGCTTTCAGCTTCCGTTTCCGTTTCCGTGCCGGCGTCGGTCCCGGTCTCGACTATCTCTTCCTCTGTCTTTGCCTTAACGGCTCTGAAATAATATACGGAGCCTTCCTCGGCGTTTCTGCACGGGTCTATTCTGATTGATCTTATCTGATCCGTCCATGAGCCGTAGTCGTCGTAAAGCATATCCACTTCCAGCTCGGCAAAATCCTCCGTCTCGTCGATATCGAAGGTGATATGGCATCTCGATATGTCGCGGGCTTCCTTCGTGGTGAAGAATATCTCCGCGGGGGAGTAAACGTCCGTTTTGCAGTCAAGCACGATTATCGTGTACTTGTCGCCGTCAAAGTAGTTTTTCATATTCATCGGGACCTTGAAGAACGGGTCTTCTCCCGTGACCGTCAGCTTAAGGCATCCCGTGAGCTCGTCCTGTTCGATCTTGCAGTCGTTGCCGGTCCCTACGGCGTATGAGATGACCGCGGGGTCGGTGAAGTCGGCTATTACGATCTCGGAAGCGTTCGGATCGTAGCTCAGCTTAACGTCGTCACCCTTCGGGGCTGTGGCGTTTTCGCCGTACGCTATAGATACGTTTTTGAAATAGCTGTCCGTGATCTTGGAGCAGATACCGAAGCCGGTGCCGGTAAGCGGGGAATCGGTGTCCGTCCATTCAAGCCACGGATCCGCCTCCGTCATCCTGTCGCCGTTCACGTCGTATTCCGTTATGTAGACCGCTATCGAAGCCTCGGCGGGATCGTAAATCACCGTAAGTCCGACGACCGCACCCGCCTGCAGGGAAGCGGAATGGTCGATGACCTGCCAGTCGCCCCATTTGCCTACGTTTTTCTCTATCGCGAGAAATCCGCCGTCGTTGCTGCTCGATATGTCTATAAGATAATAGTTGTCAACGTTTTCCTCTATCAGTCCGTTGCCGTTCACGTCGGATACGCCGACCATAAAGCCGGAGTCGCCGCCGAGACCGTCGGGCTCGTCGGATTTGTCGGAAATGGTAAGATCCATATACAGCCTTACCTTTTCAGCCGTGTTGCCGAGCGCATAGAAGCCGAAATCGGGCCAGTCTACTCTGTCACGGCAGTTGTAAACGCCGTTTTCAATGACCCAGTTTCCGCCGTAATCCGTGTTTTCGTTAAGCATTTCCGCATTATCCGCCGCGGCAAATGCGTTTACCGCGCAAACGGATAAAACGGACAGAACAAGAATGACGCATAATATTGTTTTTTTCATAGCTGCCTCCGCCTGTAAATATGTTATCTTTTATTTTATTACTTCAATATTGTTTTTTCAATACGTCAGCGCAAGGGAATTGTTAATAAAATGAAACTTGTTTTCCAAAACCGGAGCTGTCCGCTTCTCCCGAGGGAAAAGCGTGGCTGCTTCTCATCTGACGGGTCCGGTCTCACAACCCGAGCTTTTCTCTGATTCCGGCGGCGCGTTTCAAGGCGAGCTCCTCATATTTTCCGTATATATCGCAAATATGCCCGACCATATCGCAGAACGCGCCGAGCCTGTCCGGGGCGAGCCGCTTGCCGTGTCCGCGCCCGGAATCGACTTTGTTCACCCATATATCGATGATTTTAAGCGGGGCGTCTCTTACAAGGATAAGGCGTATATCAGAGGTCAACTCTATAGTTACGTTTTCGGAGTAATAGTATTCGCTTGCCTCTCTTTCGACTCTTATCGCAGGTGACAGCCGCGATCTGATCTCTTCGTAAGCTTTATCAAGATCGACCTCGTAACCGTCGTCCTCCCAAAGCCCGCTTTCGTGGTAAAGTCCGTTTTGCGAGTATACGAGATCCTTGACGAACGACGACATACAGTTTTTTACAAAGCCTCCGTCCGGGTCAAGATACTCTCTTTCATTCACCGACCCGAATTTCAACGCGGATCTGCAGACGATCGTTTCATACCTGTCAAGGTTTTCGTAAAAAAATCTCTCCTCCGGGCTGAGATCCTTGTATTTTTCGTTTTTTTTCTTTTCGCTTTCTCTGCGAAGCGCGTTGATCGCTTTTTTAAGGACAGGGCTTACCGGGACGTCGTGTTCCTCGCACAGCGCTTCGATCCTGCGGAGGAATTCATCGTGAACGTCTTCATACGGATAATTGCCTTCGTTGTAATATGAGTCGTTCAGCCCGACGGCGAGACTGCATACTCTGTCGTTCAGATCCGGATCGTTCTCCAGTACTTCGGGCGGTATCGACTCGAATATGTCGAGAAAATCCTCCTCCGCCTGTGCGAAATCCGGGTAGTATTCGCTTGTCGAATCCTCGAAAAAGCTGTAGTTTTCAGGATCCGGAAGGTGTTTTACAACGCTTTCAAGACCGAAAAGAATATAATCGAGATCCTCCTGCACATCCTCCGGCAGGTTTTCAAACTGACAGGGGTACGCGTCAAGGACCGCGCGGA
>CACZOH010000266.1 GCA_902782785.1 uncultured Ruminococcus sp.
CCCTGCCCGGTTCGCGATCACAGATCGCTTCACCGCTTTGGCTAAAAACTTCACACCGTGAAGTTTTCTTAACGCGTCGCGCCCCAACGGGGGAAGGTTAAGAGTGAAGGAGTCGGGAAACGGCGGACTTTTTTACACCGTCGCCCTGAATCCTATGTCGTATATATCGTCAAACCACACCTTTTCGCCGTCTATCACGAGATATTTGTACGTTGTGTCGATCTTGTCTATGACGCCGCACAGCGTCACGTCGTGGAACGCGGAATAGCAGGATATTTCCGCCTGCATACCCTTTTCAAGCTTCATTATCACTCTTGAATTCCGCTCCGCCGCCTCCTCCGATATCTCGCGCTTTTCCACTCTTGAATGGCGTTCCTCTCTGTCGCGGAGAGCCTCGTGCAGTCCTTTCAGCGAGTCGAACGGCGCAAACTGCTTAGCTCTTTCCTTTTGCGTCATCATATCCTGCTCTGTGTCCTCCTATAAATCCGTTTCTTTCGCGCTGCGTGCCCTCCTTCGTATAGTTTATGCCGGAGAGCACGGCGTTTTTTCCGTACCTTTGATTTATGCCGAGCACGGCGCGGCAAAGCGATCTTTCACGCTCCACCGCGTCCGGGTCGACAAAAAAATTATACCCCTCGCATCCCTCGTCAAGCACGTCGTCAAACGAGACGGCGAGCCGCCTCACCTTGAAAAACGGGTTTACCGCGGCGTCGTATATCCCGAGCGCGACTCTTACCAGAAACGACGGCAGATTTGTCGTCACGTCAAGCCGCTTCATCCCCTTGCCCGGCGCCGTCACGTCACGCGAATAACCGATGAACACGGCGACAGAGTTTGTGACGACTCTGCGCTTCATCAGCTCCGCCGCGCCGTTCAACACCATCTCCTGCATCACCGTCCGCGCCTCCTTATACGTGTAATCCCGCGGCAGTATCTGCGAAAACGACACGGAATGCGATTTGCTTCTGTAGCTTTTTATATCCGATAAAAGACACGTCTCGCGTCCCCACGCGTGGTCTATCAAAAGCTCCGCGTCACGCCCGAACAGCTTATACATAAAGCCCGCCGGCATTATCGTTATACCGTACATATCAAATATTCCGTACCGCTCAAGCCGTTTGGCTGTACCCGACGCCACCATCCAGAAATCCGTTATCGGTCTGTGATGCCAGAGCGTCTTTTTGTATATCTCCTCGTTTAAAAATCCGATACGGTCGCGCGTGTGCTTTGCGACTATGTCGAGCGCGATCTTCGCAAGATACAGATTGGTCCCTATCCCCGCGGTAGACGGGATATGCGTGCGCCGCGCTATTTCCGTCATAAGGAATCTTGCAAAATCGAACTTGTCTTTTTTATACGATATGAGATATTCCGTCGCGTCTATGAACGCCTCGTCTATCGAATATACGTGTATATCCTGCGCGTCTATGTAATCGAGATATATCGAATATATATCCGCCGCGTATTTTATATATACCGCCATGCGCGGAGGAGCTATTTCATATTTTATCGACGACGGAATATCGGAAAGACGGCACCTGTTCCATACGCCCTGCGCCTTCATTTTCGGCGTGACCGCCAGACAAAGCGCGTTTTTTCCGCGCGTGACGTCCGCTACGACGAGATTTGTCTCAAACGGGTCGAGCCCGCGCTCGGCGCACTCCACGGACGCGAAAAACGTCTTCATATCTATGCAGAAATACGTTCTGTCCACCGCGCTCACCTCCTTTTTGTCCCGGAACCGGCAAAGAACATTTGTTCTTTCGTCCGTATTATACTACACGAACATTTGTTTGTCAAGAGGTTTTTTGAAAATTGAAAAAATTTTCATCGTCCGAATATCTTTTGCCGTATCGGTCAAGAATAAAAAAAACGGAGGTGAAAAAAATGAAATTCAGATCGCTTATGATTTTTACGTCGCTTGTTTTACTTATGTCGGTCGCGAGCGCGGCTCTGCCGCTGAACGGCGAAACGGAGCTTTACGACAAGCTGATACGTCTGCACGTCATAGCAAATTCCGACAGCGAGGAGGATCAGAGGCTCAAGCTGTGCGTGCGCGACGCGGCGCTTGACTGTATTTCCGCGCGCGTTTCGGACTGCAAAAGCGTCGAAGAGGCGAAGATCGCGATAGAGGAATGTAAAGACGTGCTTTTGTCCGTCTGCAAGGCGGCGATATCCGGGCAGGGATACGACTGTGACGTAAAAATAGAGACGGGGACGGAGAAATATCCGGAGAAGTCCTACGGCGGCTTCACTCTGCCGTCCGGAGACTATTATTCCCTGAGGATAATGATCGGAGAAGCGGCGGGACGCAACTGGTGGTGCGTGCTTTTCCCGCCTCTCTGCGTCGGCGCGGCGACGGAGGAAACCGCCGTAATGGCGTCCGCCGGGCTCACAAAGAACGAAATAGACGTCATAACGGAAAACGAAGGCAAGGGATACGTCGTAAAATTCAAGATCATTGAATTTTTGCGCGGGATTTTTGCCTCAAAATGACAAATTTTCTTTAAATTACTGTAAAACATCTTGCATTTGACGAATTTTGTGATATAATGCGTAATATATATTATGCGTGGAAAAATCACGTGTAAAATCCAGACACGGCAGGGTGTTATAAAATGACAGAATTCAAGAGGATCGGTGTACTTACGTCGGGCGGAGACGCTCCCGGAATGAACGCGGCGGTTCGCGCCGTAACGCGCTCCGCGCTTTTATGCGGCGTTGAGGTCATGGGCATATACGGCGGATATCAGGGTCTTATGGACGACGATATGAAGCTGTTCACGTCGCGTGACGTGGCGGGCATAATCTCGCACGGCGGCACAATACTGTATTCCGCTCGCGCGGCGGAGTTCAAAACCGAAGAGGGCATGGCGAAAGCCATATCCGTATGCAGAAAAAATCATATCGACGGACTGGTCGTTATAGGCGGCGACGGCACGTTCCGCGGAGCGACGGACCTTTCCGTCCGCGGGATAAAAACCGTCGGCATACCCGGAACGATAGACAACGATATTTCGTCTACCGATTATACGATAGGCTTCGATACGGCGATGAACACCGTTATCGAGCTTATAGACAAGATACGCGATACGTGCGAATCGCACGCGCGCTGCGACGTCGTTGAGGTCATGGGAAGAAACGCGGGCGACATAGCGATACAGACGGGTCTGGCAACGGGCGCCGTCGCGGTCGCCGTGGGAGAGCTTCCGTTTGACGAGGAAGCGGCGATAGAGCGCATAAAAAAGGCGAGAAACAACGGCAAGCGCAACTTTATCGTCGTCGTAGCCGAGGGCAAAAAGAACTTTGCGGAAGGATTTACGACGCGCATAGAGGAGAGGACCGGCGTGGAGAGCCGCTTCACGAGGCTCGGTCACGTACAGCGCGGCGGAAGTCCGACGCTCCGCGACAGAGTGACCGCGTCGCTTATGGGACAGTTTGCGGTCGACAAGCTGTTTGAGGGACAGTCCGATATCGTGGTGTGTGAGCGCAACAGCAAGATAGTCGCAATGAACATAGGCTTTGCGCTGAACGTTGACAAGATGTTCAAGAACAAGCTGACGGACGAGGATAAGGCGAAGATATCGCCCGAGGACCTGCGCAAAATGGAGGAGATCTGCCTTGAGCGCCAGGCGAAAAAGATGCAGCTTTACAACACCGCAAGGATCACCTGCGTGTGATATTTCAAAAAAATACGAACGGCGGAGATTTTTTCCGCCGTTTCAGTATGAAGAAACTCCCCGAAACAGGGAAATAGACTGAAGGAGTTTTTTCACTGACGCAAAAATCCGGCCGGCGCAGGTGCGCCGGCCGGTGTTTGTTTTAACGCTTATTTCGGTAATCCCGTATCGAGCATCATGAGCGGTGACACAAAGGTCTCTCCGACCGATATGCCCAGATGGAAGCGCGACGCGTCGCCGAAGCCGCTGTCGTTCGATCTGGCTATGACGTCGCCCTGCTTTACCGCCTGTCCCACGGTCGCAAGGCTCGTATCGACCCTGCAGTACCACGAGCGCACGCCGTTTCCGTGATCGACCACCACGGTGCCGCCGTGTATCGCGGTCTCGCCGACGTATACGATCACGCCGGAGAGCACGGCTTTGACGTCGGTCCCCTTTGAAACGTCGTAATCGATGCCGTCGTGACGCGCCTCGCCGCCCGTTTCCTTGAACGTGATGTAGTTTCCGTAGCCCGTCTTGTGATCGGTGCGCTTTGTCGGCACCTTCGGCTTTTCACCCTCGCAGAGAAGACCCGAATTTGACTGCTGCGAGAATACAGTCACGCGCATCGTTTCCTCCGCCGCCTCGTTCTCCGCGGAGAACACGGACTTTATTACGGATTCGGGATTTATGTAGGTCTTGCTGTTGAACTTGAATTCGCGCACGGTTATCAGCTGCTCGTACACCGTTCCGTCGTACGTCATTTTCAGCTTGTATTCGCCGGGCACCGTCAGATACGACGTGGGAAGATACGCAAACGCTCCCGCCTCCGTATCGTAGAACACGGGCGTCGCGTTTATGTCGGGCGTGCACTCGAACTTAAGTCCGGACGACTGCGCGTTCTTGACGGTCAGAGCGATAACGCCGCCCTGCTGTACGTCCGTCGCGCTGAACGAGAATTCCGCGTCGGGGATTATACGCGCGTTGAACTGATAAGTCGCCTCTCCGTATGAATTCTGTCCCGATTCCTCGTTCCACTTCGCGTGTATCTGTACCTTGTAGTACTTCGCTTCCTTTGTCGTTATTCCCGTGAAGTCCTGCAAAAGCTTTGAATAAAGCTGCTCGTCTCCGTCGTATACGGTTATGACCGTGTTTGACGGCTGTCTTGAAAACGATATGCCGAGCGTGGTTTTTGAAATACTGTCGATCTTTTTGATCTCGCTTGAGGAGGGCACCGTTATCGGTATGAAATTGCCGTCGACCGTGCTGTAATTCCACTTTATCTCCATCGGCTGTATCGTCGTGGAGTTGTTGCCGACGGTAAGCACCGGGACCGCGGTGTCGTACAGACTTACGGCGTATGATTTTTCCATGAACGAGCGGCTCTTAAGACTGTCCGCCTTGAAGCATTTGTCGTCTCCGTCCTTGTAGTATACCTGCTCCGGCATTTCCGCGGACATATAGAAACGGTAGCTCGCCGTAGTGTCGCCGCGCGTGTATTTGAGCACGAAGGTCTTGAAATTATATACCGCGTCCGGTATTGACGGTACGGACGTGCCGTCCGCAAGCTCCGTCAAAAACTTGATCTCGTCCTTGTCGTCGACCGTGAAGGTGTTGGAAAGGGAGTCCGTTATCGTGACAAGGCTCACTCCCTCCGGATCTTTTACTATTTCCGGCGGCTTCGGTTTATACAGCACTATCGCAAGTATCGCCGGCACGAGCATGACGGCAATACATATAACAAGCAAAAATTTGTTTTTCATCCGTTTCTGACCTCCCTTACTCTATAATGAACTCCGCTTCCGCGTTTATCTGTCCGTCGCCTCTCACGGTGCGGAAGCATCTTATCCCGTCGACCTCTGCGGTATAGATCTTCAGCTCGCAGCCGAACGGCGCTTCGTTCAGATACGAAACGTTGAGCGAAACGACGCGGCAGTTCTGCCCGCGCCTGACCTCGGGCACGAACGAGAAGAGCATATCCGCGTATACGGTGTTGTTCATATGCCCGTTCATATCGCAGTCCGCGTAGCTTACCGTATGCTCGCCGCACAAGGCGTATTCCGCGTCGCGGTGTATCGTGCGGCGCGGTATGTCTATATCCACCGTCTCGTCGCACGAATGGAGCGAGGCGTCGACCTCCGTGACTCTGTGTATCTTTTTATCGTGTACTCCTATAAGTCCCCATACGGACGCCGCCTCCGCGACGAGATCCTCACCGCGGTAAAGCTTGTAAAAGCGGTTGAAAACAACGCCGTGACAGTCGTAAAGCCAGCTTTCGGCGGTTATTTTCTCGTGCGGGTGCAGATCCGTGTAGATGCTTGCGTTTATACGGCTCAGGATGAACGCTTTTCCGCTGTCGAACATATCCTTATAGGAACAGCCCGTCGTATAAAGCTGCAGATTTGCGCATTCCTGCATATAGCGGAGCACCGCCGTCGGACGTATTCCGCCGAAAAGGTCCTCGTCGTGTGAATTTACGTCAAAGGTACAGGTATATTTCATTACGCTCTGTTGTCGGAGCCGAGCACGTTTCTGATCTTGTGCTCCACCGTCGCCTTTATGTCCGCGCGCGCCGCGCCGAGGTATTTTCTCGGGTCGAACACGTCGGGATGTTCAACGAATATCTTTCTTATCGCCGCAGTCATCGCAAGACGTATATCGGTGTCCATATTTATCTTGCAGACCGCGAGAGAAGCCGCCTCGCGCAGGATGCTCTCGGGCACGCCCGCCGCGGATTTCATATTGCCGCCGTATTTGTTTATCGTCTCTATGACCGCGGGGTCGACGGACGACGCGCCGTGAAGGACTATCGGATATTCGGGCATAAGCTTCTGGATCTCGCGGAGGATGTCCATACGGAGCTCCGCTTTGCCTGCGAATTTATAAGCGCCGTGGCTTGTCCCTATCGCTATCGCAAGGCTGTCGCAGCCGGACAGCTCCACGAATTTCACCGCGTCCGCGGGGTCGGTGTAAAACGCGTGCTCGGACGATACGTTCACCTCGTCCTCTATGCCCGCGAGCCTGCCGAGCTCCGCCTCTACCGTCACGTCGTATTTGTGCGCGTATTCAACGACCTTTGCGGTCAGCTCCGCGTTCTGCTCGAACGGAAGCGAGGACGCGTCTATCATTACGGACGAGAAACCGCAGTCAACGCACATTTTGCACGTTTCGTAATCGGGACCGTGGTCAAGGTGGAGAGCGAGATCAACGCCCGTTTCCTTGACGGCGGCGTTGACCATGCCGAGAAGGTATTCGGGTCTCGCGTATTTGAGCGCGCTTGACGATACCTGAAGTATGACGGGGGATCTGAGCTCCGCCGCCGCGTCGACGACCGCCTGGATTATCTCCATGTTGTTGATGTTGAAGGCGCCTATCGCGTAGCCGTCTCTGTATGCTTTTCTGAACATTTCGCGTGTGTTTACTATTGCCATATCTTTTGTCTCCGTTTGAATACAATATTTTTTTAAATTATACTATACCGAAATAAAAAAGTCAACAGAATATTGTTACATTTCGGTAGCAAAACGGAAACGGCGGGCATAAAATATAATAAAACCATTAAAGGAGACGGTATGAAAAGGTGTAAATACGGAACAGGCGTTATCACGGGCGCGGCGATCTGCTTCAGTCTCGGCGTTCTTTTGTCGTTCTTTTTGCCGTATTACGTTATGATAATAGCGCTGTCCGTCATAATTTTGCTTATATGCATAATAAATCTGTTTTGATCCGGGGGAAAATGATATGAAAATAGTAATAATAAAACCGCCGAAGGCGGTCGCGGGGATACTTAAGAGGATGATAAAGAATAAATAAAAAAGGTGTCGCTTACGCGACGAAATCTGGGGGCGCCCGCCCGTGAACCCCCACCGCTTTTCGCGGCGGGGAACCCCGGGCCACCCGTGAACCCCCACCGCTTTTCGCGGCGGGGGTACGCCGACGCGCGCGGCTGACGCCGCAAAAGCCCAAAGTAAAAGAAGACGCCCGCGCCGGTTTTGCAGGCGAAGCGTCTTCGTTTTTCATTTGTCCGTTTTACATATCAAACGGTTTCCTTTTTGCCCACCGCCGGCACATACTGCACTTCAAAGCTGTTGTGATACGCTTTCTGCGAATCAAAATACTCCTTGTATCCCGACACCTCGACCGCGCAGACAAGCGTTCTCGCGTACACTTTGTTGCTGTTATAATCAGCTTTGCCTATGTCTTTATAAAACGCATAGAACGGTATTCCGTCAAAGTACATGAATCCGACCTTGTCGTATTCGTCAAACGAAACCTCCTGTTGCTCCGCCATGCAGAGCGGGCAGGCGTGACCGCCGAATACGTAGCCCTTGCGCAAAAGCTCCTCGGCTTCTTCAATCGAGATGAGCCGCGCGTCGGCGGTTTTGACGTAGATTTCCTCCGCCGGCTTTTTATAGTGGTAAAACCTTACCGTCGCGTTATTCAGCACGCCGTCGCTGACGATCGAGCTGTCCGTCTGACGGTAATTTCTGAAATACAGGACTATGCAGTCCGAATATATATTTGAGCGTATATCCGCGACGTTTTTTGTTTTATCATATATATACACCGTTAAGGAAGACATATCCGTATCGGTGTAATCCGCGTAATTGCGTATGATATAAATATCGGGCAGATCGACGTCGAACAGCTCGCATAAAAGCTCACGCAGCGGCTTAAGCGACGAGATCATCTCCTCGTCCGTCTGTCTTCTGTCAACGCTTAGATCGATCCCGCCGAATTTTATAGGTTTGTAATCGTCATAATATCTTGAAAAACTTATGCCGTCACACGTCGAGTTTGACGAGGCGGATATAAAAAAGTTTCTTTCGTCTCTGCTTATGAGCGCCTCATAGCTTTCGCTTCCGGAAAATTCCTCATACCTTATTTCATAATTCGCGCTGA
>CACZOH010000267.1 GCA_902782785.1 uncultured Ruminococcus sp.
CCGACGTAATTTCCGATGCAAAGTATGTGATGCGGTCTTATTTGCATATCATCGCCCTCATCGCGTTTGCGGCGCACAAAAGCGCAACGCCCGTATCCGCAAAAACGGCGAGCCACATCATATTGCTCACGCCGAGCGCACTCAGAACGAGCACGGCGACTTTAACGGCTATTGCGAATATTATGTTCTGCCTTGCGATATTAAGCGTCTTTTTTGATATTCTTCTCGCCTTCGGTATTTTTTCAACGTTATCGTCCGTTATGACTATATCAGCCGCTTCTATCGCCGCGTCAGAGCCGAGCGCGCCCATCGCAAGTCCGACGTCAGCGCGCGCGAGCACCGCCGCGTCGTTTATCCCGTCGCCCACATAGGCGACCTTACCTTTTTTGAGCAGCTCTTCAAGCTCATATACCTTCTGTTCCGGCAGAAGCGAGGATCTGACGTCCGTCAGTCCCAGCGCCTCCGACACCGCTTTTGCGGAGCTTTCCGTGTCGCCCGAGAGCATTACGGTCGTTTTAACTCCGTTATCATACAGCTGCTTTATCGCGTCTTTTGCGTTTTCCTTCGGCTTGTCAACTACCGATATATAGCCCAGATATTCTCCGTTCCTGCAAATATGTACGGCGGTATCCGTCGTCTGATCGGGCGTGACGGAATATCTTTCCATAAGCTTTGTATTACCCGCCGCGCAGATCTCTCCGTTTATTTTACAGGCTATCCCCTCGCCCGGTATTTCCGTTATATCCCCGGCGTCTTCCTTTTCACAATCAAGCGCGGAAAGAGCCTTCGCGATCGGGTGGTTTGAATGAGCTTCGATGCTGCACGCGGTATTTACGAGCTTTTCTCTGTCCGATTTTGCAAATACGCCGGAGACGGAGAAAGAGCCGTTTGTAAGCGTACCGGTTTTGTCAAACGCAAATATATCGGCTTTTGAAAGCGTTTCAAGATGCTGTGCGCCTTTGATGAGAATGCCTTTTCTCGACGCGGCGCCTATGCCCGAGAAAAACGTCAGCGGCACGGAAATAACGAGCGCACACGGGCAGGAAACAACGAGGAAGGTCAACGCCCTGTGTATCCATTCCTTCCATTCTCCGTTGAATACGGGCGGAATAACGGCTATTATGAGCGCAAGCAGAACGACGACGGGCGTATATATGCGCGAAAACCGCGTTATGAACATTTCCGTTTTCGCTTTTTTAGCCTCCGCGCCTTCTATCAGCGACTTTATCCTTGACGCCGCGGAGTTTTCGTATTCCGCCGTAGCTTCTATTTTTACCGAGCCGTTCTGATCAAGATAACCGCTCAGGACCCTGTCACCGACGGTAAGATCCTTCGGGTATGCTTCGCCTGTCAGCGCGGAGGTGTCAAACGACGCCGAGCCGGATATTATAACTCCGTCAACGGGAACGTTTGCGCCGGGCTTTACCATCACCGTGTCTCCGATCCTGACCTCGCAGGCGGGAACGGAGACAGTCTCTTCGCCGCGCAGTATTTCCGCGTTTTTCGGCACTACGTCGATAAGCTCGGATATCGAATCGCGGCTTTTGTCCACCGCGAGATCCTGCAGAAATTCACCGAGGCTGTATAAGATCATGACTGCCGCCGCTTCCGCAAACGAGCCGGTGAAAAACGCGCCGACCGACGCGACGGTCATTAAAAAGCACTCGTCAAACGGGTGACCGTGGATTATGCCCTTTACGGCCGATATAATGACCGTAACTCCCACGACGGCGTATGCGGCGATATAAAGCGCAAGATATATGAATAAGTCTACCTTAACGGCGTGCTCAAGTATAAGCGCGGTTATGAACAATACCGCTGATATGATAAGCTTGATCACCGTCTCTTTTCTGTTCTCGCCCTCGCCGTGTTCATGCTCATGTTCGTGTTCATATTCATTTTCGTGTTCATGTTCATGTTCGTGTTTCATAGTCTTACTCCGAGATATGCTCCATTCCCTGATTGATTATGCTTCTCACGTGATCGTCAGCGAGAAAATAATATATCGTCTTTCCCTCGCGCCGCGACGAGACGAGCTTTGCGTGCCGCAGAAGCTTGAGCTGGTGCGATATCGCGGACTGCGTCATCTTCAGAAGCTCGGCTATCGCGCATACGCACATTTCATGCTCGAACAAAGCCCAGAGTATCTTGATCCTCGTACTGTCGCCGAACACGGAAAACAGTTCCGAAAGCTCAGCAAGGACCTCATCCTCGGGCATCTGACTGCCGACTGCCGACAGTATCTTTGAATGATCGTGCTTCATTTGCCGCCTCCTTCATATTATCATTTGAATATTTGTTCATATGATACCACAAGAAAGCGTGTTTGTCAATAGGTAAACGAAAAAAAACCGTGCTTTTGCACGGTTTTTTTCTCGTTTTTATTATTTCTTGTTAACGGCTTTTTTCAAGGACTGACCGGGCTTGAAGGACGGGGACTTTGAAGCCTTTATCTTTATTGATTCGCCTGTACGCGGGTTCTTGCCGGTTCTTGCTTTGCGCTTGCGGGCCTCAAAGGTACCGAATCCCGTGATCTGAACTTTTTCACC
>CACZOH010000268.1 GCA_902782785.1 uncultured Ruminococcus sp.
AAATCTGCGCCGTGTGTCGTCGCTTTCTTTTCTTATATCGTCGGCGACCTTTTCGACGGTTGTATTAAGCCCGTACGGAAATCCGGCGTGCGCCATCACTTCCCCGTCGTTCCACCATTTTGTCAAAAGCTCCGCGTCCGACACTTCCGCAGCTCTTACGCTCACGCCTTTATTTAACAGAATCATTTTTTATTTCCTTTACGTAAACGCAGGCATCTTTTACATAAAACCTTACGTTAAAATCCTTATATTTCATACCGTACAAGCGGTCGGGCTCCGTCTTGTACGACGGGTGCGGGTCCTGTTCAAGCATCTGTTTTACGGCTTTCAGTTCAGCTTTTGTAAGCATATCCGTGTCACATTCAAACGTCACGTTTGACGTCTGCTCTGCCGTATCTTCCGCAAAGCCGTCTATTGCGTCCGGGCGGCAGTCCGAAATTTTGAGATACGGCTTTATATCGTAAATCGCCGTGCCGTCCATCATATCGACGCCGGATACGTAAAGCTCGCCGTCCTCGATTTTATCAAGCTTCAAAAGCGACAGACCTATCGGATTGGGGCGGTTCGGCGAGCGCGTGGCGAAAACTCCCATACGCTTATTACCGCCCAAACGCGGCGGGCGGACGGTGGGCGACCACTTATTGCCGTCAAAGCCGTCAAAGCGCCAGATCACCCAGATGTGAGAAAATCCGTCAAGTCCGCGGAGCGCGTTTTCATCTTTGTACTCCGGTTCAAAAACTATTTTTCCCTTAAGCTCCGGCACGAGCCCGCTTTGACGCGGCAGACCGAATTTTTCCTTCATATCGGTTTTTATCTTTGCGATTATTTTCATTGTTTTACCTTGCTTTTGTTGTACTTCCTCGTCCTCGTGACCGTCATCACGGTGCCAGTCACCATAAACGCAAGGCTTATTACGATACCGAGCGCGGCGCTTGTTTTTACGGCTATTTTTTCGTCAATGAAGTTGAGCACCGTCGCCGAGGCGGCGATAAGCGAGACGCCCGCGTCTGTCAGGCTTATCGTTTTCAGCGTTTCCGTCACTCTGTCGTGAAGCCTGCGCGTCACGCGCAAACCGTACAGAGAGAATATGAGTTTATAAACTACTATACCCACGATCACTATCGCGTCGTAACCCTCGGCGACTACGGCGTACTGTCTTGTAAGCATAAAAACGCAGAGGATGAGATACAAAGCCGCGAGCAGAAAAATGAAAACGCCGCTTCCGCGGTAGAAATCCGTCTCCGTTTTTATACGCATATCCGCCGTTTTCTCGCGTCTCGATTTACGGTAAACGACGATACAGGCGATACGCGCGGCGACGAGCGTGACGTAATATGATGAGTTTACGATATACCAGAACGAGCTTAACTGTATTCCGATTATGAATTTTGCCGCCGCCGATATGAGATTTACGACAACGGACAAAACGGACAAAGCAATTACCCTGTCCGTATATGATCCCGCGTATTTCTCTATCAGCTTTTTCATTTACCTTCTTCCGTCGATATACCTGCACGCGGCAAGCGCGGATGACGCACCGTCCGCCGTCGCCGTCGTTATCTGGCGTGTTTTCTTTGTGCGGCAGTCGCCTGCGGCGTAGATTCCCGCTTCGCGCGTGACGCAGCTTTCATCCGAATTTATATATCCGTACCTGTCAAGCTCAACACATCCGGCGACCGCGTTGTTGTTGGGAATAAGGCCTATGGCTATAAAACATCCGTCGCAGTCGATGAAGCGCTCCTCGTTGTCACAGAGTACGGCGACGCCTTTGAATTCACCGTCGCCCGCAAAGGATATGACCTTGCAGTTATATATGACAGACACGTTTTCCTTCTCCGCGATAATATCGGCAAGCGCTTTTTCACCGGTCAGATACGGCATATCCTGCAAAATCGTTACCTTTGAGCAGCGTTCGGACAGCATTATCGCCTCCTGCATCGCGGAATTGCCGCCGCCGATGACGGCGACGTGTTTGCCTGCGTAAAACGCGCCGTCGCAGACCGCGCAGAAGGAGATACCGTTGCCGATGAGTTCCTCCTCACCCGGCACGCCGAGCGTTCTGTGCTTTACGCCCGCGGCGATTATGACGGCTTTCGCTTCATACTCCGCGCCCGCGGTCTTAACTTTCTTTATATCCCCGGGCGTGACGGACAATACCTCGTCTATTTCTATCTCCGCACCTAGAGCGAGCGCCTGCTCGAACATCTTGTCCGACAACTCAAGTCCGGATATTTCATTATACCCCGGATAATTCTCTATTTTCGGCGAATGCGTCATTTGTCCGCCGAAGCCGTCTTTTTCAAATATAAGTACGCTTTTTCCGGCGCGTCTTGCATATATTGCCGCGGTAAGCCCAGCGGGACCGCCGCCTATAACAATAATATCGTACATAATACCACCTTTATTTTTTTATAAAAAAGAGGCGAGGGGGAAGCCCCCGCCAAAGCTTTTAAAGAATAAATAAGAAATAAGAAATTGGTGTCGTTTTGCGACGTTTTTGGGATAACGGCGATTATTCGACGATAGCTTTCAGCCAACTTTTGAATGATATATAATCGTCGACTATGCTTTTCACAAGAATGAATGAAACTGCGATGAAAAAGCAGAATGCTATTACGGCGCCTATTGTGCTGAACGCTAAATTTACGGACGCTGTTATCAAGGCTAAGATTGTGAAAACGGTAAAACCGAACGGCGGGATAAAATATAAATTATAATGGTTTTTACTCTCAAACGCGATAAACCAAAGCTTTTCGCCGAGCAGATTATCCCTTGACGTCCTTCTTCCGTTTTCCCAATAACCCGTTACGTATTTTTTCTTGAAATATACGTGAGGTCCGATTGTCCCGGAATTGAAATTGTCAATCAAACTAAAGTAAGAATGACGTTCTTCCTCAGTATATTCAAGGAAAATATCCGTAAGCCGCAATTCCTTTTGAATTTTCATATTCTTAATTCTGAATTCTTAATTCTTAATTCGTCTTAAACCCCTATATACTTTCTTATATTAGACAGATTTACGTGCTTTTCCGCTTCTCCGTTCTTTACGGTTATGAGCGTGGGAGCCTGTTTTACTCCGTACTGTACGGCGAGCTGAGGCTCGTCCTCCGCATAGATCTTCGTATATTTCACTCCCGCTTTATCGAGAAGCATCATCGCCGCCTTGCAGTTCGGGCAGGTCTTGCTTGCGAAAAGGATTATCTCGTTTTCGGAGGCGGGGGCTTCCGGCTTCGTTTCCTCGCATTTCTGCTCGAAAACGGGACGCTCGTGCGTCAGATGAGAATTCGCTATATCGTATTCCTTTCTCTCTCTGAACTCCTCGGCTTTTCCTACGTTCCAGTCCTGAACGGGGCGGTAGTATCCGGTTATACGGCTGTAGACCTCCGTCTTTTCGTGGCACTGCGGGCATTCGTAGACCTCGCCGACGATATAGCCGTGATTCTTGCAGATGGAGTAGGTGGGCGACA
>CACZOH010000269.1 GCA_902782785.1 uncultured Ruminococcus sp.
CCCCGTAATGAAAACAGGCGGTTTCATACCGAGCTGCGACCACCAGACGCCGCCGGACGTTCCGCTTGAAAGATATCATATATACGTGGAAATGCTTAAAGAATACGCAGAAAAGGCGGTAAAATCATGACAAACGTTGAAAGAGCGATGAACCTGCTCCATTATAAGGACGTTGACAGACTGCCCGCGGTCCATTTCGGCTACTGGCCGGAGCTTCTGGAAGAATGGGCGGCGCAGGGCAAAATACCCGCCGAGCTCGCAGTCGGCAACTACGACGGATCGGACAAGGAACGCATGCTTGACAAGATAATAGGCTGGGATTTCAACTATTATCACGTCGTCGGCTGCAACAATCATCTTTCCCCGCCGTTTGAGGTAAAGGTCATAGAAACTCTTCCGGACGGCTCGCGCAGGACGCAGAACGCGGACGGAGTCATAGAGCGCATCAAGCCCGGGATAACCTCGATCCCTTCGGAGGACGATTATCTGTTGAAGGACAGAGACGCGTTTGAAAAATACTATAAACCCAAAATGGAGTATTTTCCGGAGCGCGTTGACGTGGAGTTTTACAAGCGTTTCAACGAAATACGCCCGTACGACGTGCCCGTCGGTCTTCATATGGGCTCCGTTATGGGCAACATAAGAAATCTGACGACCGTTATAGGTATGAGCTACCTGATGTACGACGAGGACGAGGATCTTTTCGCCGACGTTGTGGACACGTACGCCGAAATGCAGTATAAATGCACGGAGCGCATATTTGAAACGGGCGCGAAATTTGACTACGCGCATTTCTGGGAGGATATCTGCTTTAAAAACGGTCCTCTTCTCTCGCCCGATAAATTCGATGAATTGTGCGCCAAACACTACAAAAAGCGCTGCGATCTCTGTCATAAATACGGGATCGACATAATCTCCGTTGACTGCGACGGCGTTATAGGCGAGCTTATTCCCACGTGGCTCAACAACGGAGTGAACACGATGTTTCCGATGGAGGTCGGCGTCTGGGGCGACCAGTTTGAGCCCAACAGAAAGAAATTCGGCAAAGACCTGCTCTGCATCGGCGGTATGGACAAGACGGCTCTGCGCGTGGACAAGGCGGCGGTCGACAGAGAGATAGAGAGAATGAAGAGACTGACGTCGCTCGGCGGCTTTATTCCCTGCCCCGACCACAGACTTATGCCCGGCACGAAATTTGAGCTTGTGCAGTATTACGCCGAAAAGATAAAGGAAATAACTCCGTAATGAATAAAACAATAAGCTCGGACAGACCGGCCGGCGTATTCGAGGAGGCTCTGCCTCTCGGCGCAGGCAAGCTCGGCGCCATGATCTACGGCGGTGTGGAGCGTGAAAGGATCAGTCTTAATTACGACGAGCTTTGGACGGGTTTTCCTCGCGACGATAACAGGGACTGCACAGAATATTTCAAAAAAGCGCGCGAGCTTACGCTCCAAGGCAGGACGAAGGAAGCCGAGGAGCTTATAGAAAGCAAAATAGCGAGCGCGGACGTACAGTCGTATCAGCCCGCCGGAAGCATAATTATCGAACGCGGCGTAAAATACGCAGATACGGCGGATTACGTCCGGGTACTCGATCTTTGCACGGCAAAAGCCGAAGTATGTTACAGGATCCGCGGCGTACCGTATGAAAACGCTTACTTCACCTCAGCCGTCAGGGACTGCCTCGTTATAAAATTCACCTCCGGCAAGGAAGAGGATTTCAGCATAAGGCTTGAAAGCCCGTTGAAAAACGAAACAGGCGCGGGCGATCTGTTTTATTATCTTGACGGCGAGTGTATGTCCGGCTCCGCGCCCGACAGAGATAAAGAAAGAAACGGAAATTATTCGGACAATGACCGGGAGCGCGGCATACGCTTCAGGATAGCCGTGACGGCGGTATCCGACGGGGAGATAACATATAACGGTTCCGGCGTAAACGTGAAAAACGCGCGGCAGACCTTCGTTTTCGCCGCGGCGGAAAGCAGCTTCAACGGCTATAAAAGGCATCCTTTCTTTGACGGCAAGGAATATAAAAACGCGGCTGTAAATAAAGCGATGAACGCCGCGGCGCGCGGATACGGCGAGCTTCTGTCCGAACATATAAAAGACCATAAACAATATTTTGACCGTGTTGAATTTCACCTTGACGGTAATGACAAATCGGAATTGCCGACGGAAAAGCGGCTCGAGCTGTTTCAGAGCGACAAAAATGATCCGGGACTGTATGAGCTTCTGTTTGATTTCGGGCGGTATCTTATGATATGCGGCTCGCGCAAGGGCAGTCAGGCGATGAATCTGCAGGGGATATGGAACGAGCAGACGGCGCCTCCGTGGAGATGCGACTACACGGTGAACATAAACAC
>CACZOH010000270.1 GCA_902782785.1 uncultured Ruminococcus sp.
CCCCGTACCCCCCTGTCCCCTCCCTCGATCTCTGTGAGATTGAGGGGGCGAATGTGACGGTGTAGGAGAGCCCGCGCGCAGCTGAAACCGCAGGATAAGGGAAGACGGAGACTGCGAGGGTCTATGTTTGCTTATAATAAGAATCTGTTTGATGACAGATATGAGCATTTTATACAGTTAAGAGAAAAGTACAAGGATTCTTTTGATCAGCTGCATAACAATGCTCTGAATTCGGTTTGCAAAAAAGAATATGCAAAGGGCTGTTTTTACCTGCATCTCGGATATTACTCACCGAGTTATGAAGATATGTACGTGGGCGGGGTAAAACGCGGCAGGCTTTTAAAAAGCGGCAATACGAATTATGATTATGAGTATTGGTATGACAAATACGGTAAAATGATCTGCAGTATTTTTCATACGGGCGGCGCCAAAGATCAATGGTATGAAAAATATTATGAATTTTTCATATATAAAAACGGTAAGTGCGACGTATCCGTTGAATACTGTAAGGATTCCATATCAGGCATAAATTTCAATTCAGTTTCCGAATATAAAATCGACGGAACAAAACTGACAGAATATGATAGAGCGGTTTTTACGATAGAGCAAAAACCGAATGAAATAAAAATCGAACAAAGCGAATTTGAAAGCGAACTGTTGTCCGCCGCGATGATAAGCGAATATTTCCCCACCGTAAACATCATAAAAAACCGGAAACTGACTTTTTACAGAAGTAATGACGGTATGATCGCAAAGTATCTTATTCAGGAGCTTGATACAAACGGCGATCCGGTGAATGACGGGTACGTTTATGACGTTTAACAGAGGCGCCGCCCCTGCTAAACAGACGATATATAAATCTGAAAGGATGAAATAAAATGAAAGAATACGGAAAGAAAACGTGGCTGATACCGGACTGCTTTTTGAATTCGGTATCAAAGAACGAAAACGTATCGCACGAGGCGATATGCGTTATCAACACGACTGAGCGCGACGCGCACATTGACCTAACGCTGTTTTACGAGGACAGACCGGTGAAAACGGGTTATTCCGCCGTCTGCGGCGCGATGAAGACGCATCACATCAGGCTTGACAAGCAGGTGTCCGACAAGGGCGAGCTTATCCCGCGCGACACGCCGTACGCGATACTCGTCGAATCGAGCGAGCCTATCGTCGTTCAGTACAGCCGTCTCGATACATCAGCCGTGGAAATGGCGCTTATGACTACCATAGCGTACCCGGTCGACTGATGAAATTTGCCGCCACCTGCCTTTTCGGGCTTGAAAAGCTGCTCGGGGAGGAGATCGACGCGCTCGGGCTTAAACGCGACAAAACGATAGACGGGCGCGTGATATTCGACGGCGATGTATCGGATATCCCGCGCCTTAATATAAATCTCCGCTGTGCCGAGAGGGTGTATATAGTTCTCGGCGTTTTTCCGGCGCATAGCTTTACCGAGCTTTTCGACGGTACGCGCGCGCTTCCGTTTTACGATTATATAGGTGAAAAGGACGCTTTTCCCGTAAAGGGTCACAGCATAAAAAGCGCGCTTACGTCGATCCCCGACTGCCAGAGCATCGTCAAAAAAGCCGCCGTCGAGGCGATGAAGGATAAGTACGGCGTATCGTATTTTGAAGAAACGGGCGTTAAATATCAGATAGAGTTTTTCATCTTAAAGGATGAGGCGGCGGTGATGCTCGACACGTCGGGTACAACGCTGCACAAACGCGGCTACCGCCCCGAATCGAACGCCGCGCCCCTGCGCGAGACGCTCGCGGCGGCGCTCTGCAAGCTGGCGCACATAAGAGAGGACAACCTTTTCTGGGACCCGTTCTGCGGCTCCGGCACCATAGCCATAGAAGCGGCGCTTTTGATGAGCAATACCGCGCCGGGACTGAATCGCGGGTTTATATCGCAGGAATATCCGTGGATAGAAAAGCCGGACTGGGACAGGGCGTACGAGCAGGCGCGGGATATGATAAAACGCGACTGCAAATTCGAGGCGTACGCGTCGGATACCGATCCCGACTGTGTGAGACTGACGGAGGAGAACGCGCGCCGCGCCGGCGTTTCGCAGTACGTAAAAGCCTTTGAATACGACGCGAGAAACGTACAGACCTACGGCCGCCGCGG
>CACZOH010000271.1 GCA_902782785.1 uncultured Ruminococcus sp.
ATCCTTATGATCGACTGATAAATGGAGTTCATGTCGTTGATGCAGTCGCCTATCTGGCGGAGCGTGTCGGACATGTTGCCGTAGCCGACCTCCATCCTTATCGTGTAATCCTTGCCGGCTTCAAACCAGAATTTGAGGTTCTTATCACCGTCGGAGAGCGGCGTGCACTGCCAGTCGTCGGAGTAGTTGAACTGGATCCTGTAGCAGTTCTCGAACGGGACCTCGCCGTTGATGTAAAGCACGCGGGATACGTACAGACCTTCACGGATGGCCTGTTTGAATCTCGGTACTATGTAGTAGTAGCCGTCCTCGGTTATCTCGCTCCCGGGTATCGTCCACTCTATCCACTGACCGAACGTCTGCCATTTGTTGTCGCCTATGGTGTTCAGAAGCTGCTTTGACGGATGCTGCGGCTCCGTTATGGACGACGTTCTGTCGTTTATCGCGTATATCGTCAGGTCGGACGTCGCCGTCGGTGTTTCAGCCTGCACCTTCGGGGCGTTTGCCGACGCGGACGCGTCTTTCGTGCCGTGCGCCGCAAGATATTCTTCATACGTCGGAAGCGTTACCGGCGGTTCGATATATATTTCAGAAATGATTATATCGTTCATCGTGGCGTTCAGGGTTATCGTATGCTCGCCCTTTGTCAGCGCGTATTTCAGCGGCTGCAGCTCATAACCCTGAGAGTCGCGGAGATATGATTCCGACCAGACGTAAACCTGCGATTTGGTCGGTTTCTTTTCGTTTCCGTTCTTGTCGAGCGTAAAGCCCTGCGTTCCGTCCTCGCGCTTTACGTCGTTGTTGAAGTTGTCGATAAACCGTCTCGTGAACTCGAAGTAATACGATTCACTGAACGGGGCGGCTCCGTCAACGAAGAACTCACGTTTGATGTTCGACGTGTTGATGCTCTGCGTCTCGAAAGGCTTGTAGACGATACGCACCGTGTAATAACCCGTTTCCGGTATCTGCACGGTCCAGCTCGTCATACCCGCTTCCGGCATATGCAGAACGCTTCCCTTCTCCGGATCCGTCAGCACTTCAACCTTTTGCTGCGGATAGTCGGGGTCAGGCTCGTAGGTGTAACCCTCCGCCGCCTTCACCGTGACCCGGGCGCCCGTGGCGTCCTTCCAGTTCTGGGAGTTCCTTTCCTGGATATAGGTATGGTAGTCCTCGCTGTAAAGGTACTCCTTTACCCTGTCCATGGTCGTCTTCTCCGTCTTCGGCTCGGTTTCAGCCGTAGAAGCGGCGCAGACGCCCGTAGAGATTAGCATAAGCAAGGCGAGGATTATCGCAATTGCTTTTGCCGTTTTGGATGATCTCATTAGCTTTTCCTCCTGATGAATATCGAAAATACCGCTCTTATCGTTCAAACGGTACCCGCATTGGGCGCAGCAACGAGAAACAACGCCCAATAATTTATATATAATATAACACACACGTTAAATAAAGTCAAGACTTGATTTTTTAAATAATAATCACATACTTTTCATATTGCCGCCTCACGGCCGTCATATTAGGATATTCATATGATTTGTATATATTGACTAACGTGATAAATAAGACGGATCGGACGGGAAAAACATCGTTTTTTTTCGATTTTATCGCCTTTTTTGTATCTTTTTGAAATTGATAATTGAAATATTTTCGCTTGTAATTATGAAAATATTTTAATCCCCTCGCAAAAAATCGGAGAAAGACGGACGTTTCCGACGAAAAAAAGAGCGTTTTGAAATTATACAAATTGCACAAAAATAAGAAAAAAATTTCTACACATATACAATTTGCACAAATTTTTCGGTTTTTATCGAATTACGATAAAAAGGCTTGACAAACGCGCTCTTTCGGTGTATAATATGGAAAATTTTGAAAAAAAGCGTAAATCGGAATGAAGAACGAATCAAAGCTTAATAAGTTCAAAAAAATGCCCGTCATAACGACGCCGCGCCTCAAGCTCCGCCGTATGCGTGTCGAGGACTGCGCCGATATGTACGAGTATTCAAAGCGGGAGGACGTGACGGAATACCTGCTCTGGTCTCCGCATCCGAACAAGTCCCACACGAAGAAGTATCTTGAATACATAAAGGAAAAATACGACGCAGGCGAATTTTTCGACTGGGGAGTGGAGCTGAAAAGCGAGATGAAAATGATAGGCACCTGCGGCTTCTCCTCCTTTGACACGGCGAACAACTCCGCGGAGGTCGGATACGTCATAAATCCGGCGTACAGGGGAAACGGCTACGCGCCGGAGGCACTTCTGGAGGTGATGATGTACGGTTTCCTTGAGCTCAATCTGCACAGGATAGAGGCGAGGTACATGGACGGGAACGACGCGTCGCGCCGCGTTATGGACAAGCTCGGTATGAGATACGAGGGCTGCGCCCGCTCGTCGCTGTTCGTAAAGGGACAATACAGGTCGATACATACGTGCGCCATACTGAGCGACGAATTCATTAAAAGATATTTAAAAACGGAATAGTGGAATTATTCATTATTACGTGGTAAAATACGAAAAAAACAAAGGGGAGCTCGGTGAAAGACCGTGCTGAGAGGAAACACAGTTTCGACCCGACCTGATCCGGATAATGCCGGCGTAGGTAAATGAGTATCAGAAATTGAGAAAATCATAACGCCGCGTATTCACGCGGCGTTTAGTATTTTCACAGCCTCTTTCCCGGAAAAAGGAGAAAAGAAAAATGGAAGAAAAACAACTGCAGACAAACAAAGTACGTACAAGATCGCTTGTTGAATGCGCGGCGCTTATAGCGCTCGGCACGGTGCTGTCGCTTATAAAGATACCGATAGGCCATCTCGGCGGAAGCGTAACGCTGTTATCTACGCTGCCGCTCGTGATCATCTGCTACCGCCACGGCGCAAAATGGGGATTTTTATCGACGTTCATCTATTCCCTGCTTCAAATGCTCGTTGATATA
>CACZOH010000272.1 GCA_902782785.1 uncultured Ruminococcus sp.
CCGTTGGAATTGAGAAATTCACGGCTTATATCGACTATTTTCTCGCCGTTCCAGCGCATCACGAGGCGCGGATCGTCGGTTACGACCGCAACGGGACAAGCGCGGAGGTTTTCTTTTCCGGCGAGTTTAAGGAATTTGTCTACGTCGTCTTTCGCAACGACGACAGCCATTCTCTCCTGCGATTCGCTTATCGCCAGCTCCGTTCCGTCAAGTCCCTCGTACTTTTTCGGTACGGCGTTCAAATCTATGTCAAGACCGTCCGCAAGCTCGCCTATCGCAACTGACACGCCGCCCGCGCCGAAATCGTTGCACCGCTTTATCATGCGGCAGGCCTCTTTGTTTCTGAAAAGACGCTGGAGCTTTCTTTCCTCCGGCGCGTTGCCCTTCTGTACCTCGGCTCCGCATTCCTCAACGGAGTGCGCGGTGTGCGATTTTGACGATCCCGTCGCGCCGCCTATGCCGTCGCGTCCGGTCGCGCCGCCGAGAAGTATGACGACGTCGCCGGGCTCGGGCGTTTCGCGCCTCACGTTTTCCGCGGGAGCCGCGGCTATCACCGCTCCTATCTCCATGCGTTTTGCGGCGTAGCCCGGATGATATATCTCGTCAACTATGCCCGTCGCAAGTCCTATCTGATTGCCGTACGACGAATAACCCGCCGCCGCGGTCGTAACTATTTTTCTCTGCGGGAGCTTGCCCTCAAGAGTCTCCGATACCGGGACGGTCGGGTCCGCCGCTCCCGTGACGCGCATCGCCGCGTAAACGTACGCTCTGCCCGAAAGCGGGTCGCGTATCGCGCCGCCTATGCACGTCGCCGCGCCGCCGAACGGTTCTATTTCCGTCGGGTGGTTGTGCGTCTCGTTCTTGAAGAGGAGCAGCCACGGCTCGTCTTTTCCGTCAACGCTGACGTTTATCTTTACCGTACAGGCGTTTATCTCGTCCGATTCGTCAAGCTTCGGCAGTTTTCCCTTCGCTTTAAGATACCTCGCGCCTATCGTCGCTATGTCCATTAAGCAAACCGGCTTTGTCCTGCCCAGTTCTTTTCTTACGTTTATATAATCGTCGTATGCTTTCTGTAAAAGCTCGTCCTCGAATTTGACGTTGTCGATATGCGTTAAAAACGTGGTGTGACGGCAGTGATCAGACCAGTACGTGTCTATCATCCTTATTTCCGTTATAGTCGGGTCGCGGTTTTCTTTTATAAAATATTTCTGACAGAATTCTATATCGTCCGCGTCCATCGCAAGACCGTACGACGAAACGAATTTTTCAAGCCCGGCTCTCGACAGCTTTATAAAGCCGTCGAGCGTTTTTACCGTCGTCGGAATATCGAATGCCGTTTTCAGCGTTTCGGGCTTGTCAAGCGACGCTTCGCGCGCCTCAACGGGGTTTATCACGTATTTTTTTATCGTCTTTATGTCGTCTTCAGTCAGATCACCGCAGAGCGCATAAAGCTTTGCGCTGCGCACGTCCGGCCGCTCGCCCTGACTTATTATCTGTATGCACTGCGCCGCTGAATCAGCCCGCTGATCGAACTGACCGGGCAGATATTCGACCGCGAAAACGTAAGCTCCTTCAAGCTCCGGCTCTTCGTAAACGGTATCGAGCTGAGGCTCGGAAAACACGGTCTTCACCGCGTAGTCAAACAATTCCTTATCGATGTTTTCCGCGTCGTATCTGTTTAACAGTCTGACGTCCTTTAAGTTTTTTATGCCCAGAAGCGAGGTCGCGTCCGACAGAAGCGTTTTCGCCTCGTTATCGAGTCCCGGTTTTTTTTCAACGTAAACTCTGTATACCATATCACTTTTCCTTTGCCTGCAAAGCCCTTTTTCCTATATCGTGTCTGTAATACATATTGCCGAATTTTATTTCCTTTATCGCGCAGTAGGCTTTTTCCACCGCTTCCCTGAGCGTGTCCGCCGTGCGCGTTACGCCTAATACCCTGCCGCCGGAGGTGTATAATTTTCCGTCCTTTTGCTTCGCGCCGGCGACGTAAATACCCGATTTATCCTCCGGCAGGGTTATCTCAAAGCCCTTTTCGTAATGCTCGGGGTAGCCGTCGGAGGCGGCGATGACGCAGCAGGCGTGCCTGTCGCTGAATCTGACCTCGGTCCCGGCAAGCTTTCCGTCCGTCGTCGCTTTCATGATCGTGAACAGATCGGATTCGAGCAGCGGCAGAACGACCTGCGTTTCCGGATCGCCGAAGCGGCAGTTGTATTCGATGACCTTCGGTCCGTCATTTGTTATCATAAGCCCGAAGTACAGACAGCCTTTGAACGTGCG
>CACZOH010000273.1 GCA_902782785.1 uncultured Ruminococcus sp.
CAGCTAAATTAAATTCGCCTCTTTCAGCTCGGCAAAGCCGAATTTAGCTTGCGACAGCAAATTTAGCTATGCGGAGCATAATTCAGCCCGCCGTCAGGCGAATTTAGCTTCGGCGCGGTATAGCATATTTAAAATTACTTCCTTATCAAACTGCGCCGAAACGGAGGTCCCGTTGTTATATAAGGAAGAAACGGTCCGTCAATGCTTTGTAGTCATTTCAAGATCTATGTCGAAAAAGGCATGGCGGAGCTCATACGGCACGTTTGCCGTATCAGATACGGTTATTTCCTTTCCGTCTGCAAAAACGAACGTGAGCGTTTTTTTACTGCCGATAAGGCTTTCTCTTTGCGGCAGATTTTCCCAGCCGAGGATGCCGCAGTTCTCGATACTGTTTTTTATGACTTCGAAAACGTCGGCGCCTGTTTCTTTTTTGCTCTCAAATACTGTGGGAGTACCGCTGTATTTGCTTGTTTTTTCGTTAATTCCGGTTCCGTCCGGCAGACGCGTAAGCTTTGCGCGTGTATAGCCGCCGTCCTTGCGCTCCTCGCTGAATCTGACCGCCGTGAGCGCGTCAAAGGAGGGAAGAGCTGCTTTTTCGCCGTCAAGGTACGTTTTAAACGTATTGTATATTTTATTCGCGGTTTCGTGCGATATTACGGGCGACTGATTGTTTGAAAAATCAATAGTCTCGCCGTTTTCGTACTCAACTAAAACGTCGCCGCCGAAATTTTCGGGCAGTCCCGCTGTTCTGCTGTGCAGTCCGTTTTGCGATACGAGGTTACATTCAAGGACAAGCGGGACGAGGGCGGGGAAAATATCGGCTTTAACAAGCGCCCATTTTTTTGTCGTACCGAGTTTTCTGTGACCTTCCGCGGCCTCAAGGAATAAGAACGTTCCGTTATCCGACGGCACGGCAAACGCCGATATATAACCGAGTTCCTCGCCGTCGGACCCGGTATTCCGTCGGTATGAAAGAGCCGACGTGACGCTGAAAAACACCATTTTGTCAGAGGTTATGGTTTTGGGTGCATTTTTGTCATACGTTTTCGTAGTTCCGCCGCAAGCGTTCTCAGGCGGCTTTTGCAGGACCACCACGTTTTTCTTTTTATTTTTTTTGAATATACTGAACATTATGCCGCACCTCCTTTTTCTTCATTATACCATAATATTATGAATTATTCAAGTGTGTAAAAGCCCGGAGGGATTTACCTCCGGGATCTTTTATTGTGCCATGCTTTCATCGTTTTCAATAACGTACTGTCTGAAATTCCGTGCGGAGTGCTTTATATCGTCGTCCCAGGCAAGTTCGTCAAGCGTCTTGTCCTCCGTCGGACAGACGTAACAGAATAAACCGTTTCCGTTATTGTTATCAGGTATTATGAGCGCAAGATACCGTACGTTCAACGGAAGCGCACCGCGCGGGTCGTGCGTTACTATCTTAAAATCGTTTTCATTTACGTATTTTGCGGGTATTTTGTACGTTCCGGACAGGGCGCTTCCGTTTTTGTACGCGCCCATTTCCGTCATCATATCGAGCAGCGTTTTTTCGCTCATTTTATCCGACGGGGAAAGACAAAGATCTATTCGCACCGTAGTGTTCCCGCCGTCAATTACGCCCGCTGCGTTATATCTTTCGCTTGTTTTGTTTATTTTGCAGATGCATTCGGCGTAGCCGTCCACGTACGGTTCTCCGTCGTTCTCATCTTCTCTTATAACGTAGTAAAACCGGTATTCAACGGGCGTTATGAGCGCTATAAAGCCATTGTATTTTTCGCAGAGCTCTTCCGTATGCTTTCCCGTTTCTTTCTTTTCGGGGAAAACCACGTTTCTGTCGTCTGATAACACGGTTTTATATTTGCTTATATCCATATCTGTCACGGAATAACGCGACCCGACGGATCTCAATGCGGTCACGGCGGCGACGATACCGATAACGAGCGCAAGCGCGGCGGCGACCGACGCGTATTTAATAAAATTGCTCTTTTTTCTTTTTCCGTCTGCTTCGATTATCAGATCGTCGTCTATATCCGTCAATGCGCAGTGCAGTTTTTCATTTTTCATACGTGTATCCCTCCTTTTTCAAGCTCTCCGCCAGCTTGTCACGCGTTCTTTTGAGCATCATCAGGACCTTGCTTTTGCCGTATCCGTAACGCGCGCATATGTCGGATATGCTGTCGCAGTACCAGTAACGCCTTATAAAGACCTTTCTCTCCGTTTCTTTTTGAGAATGAAGAAAATCGGATATTATGCGCGACAGCTCCGATACCGTGAGCTGATCCTCGACCGTCGCTTCGCCTGTCGCCTCCTCAAGCTCGTCAAACGGGACGAGCGCGGCGGACGGTATGCGCTTTTCCGCGTTGTTTTTGCGCAGGATATCAAGCGCACCGTTTCTTGTGAGCTTGCCGAGATAGGCTTTCAGATTTTCGGGTCTGTCAGGCGGTATGCTGTTCCAAGCGGCAAAAAACGCGTCGTTTACGCACTCTTCGCTGTCGCGGCTGTCTTTCAGTATATTGTTTGCAACGCTTCTGCAATAGTCTCCGTACGCCAGCCTTGCGTCGGATAAGGCGCTCTCATCACGGTCAAAAAACTTTTTTATCGTCTGCTCGTCGTTCAACCCTCTCACTCCTTTCCTCCCGTTATTTATTGTCCTTCACCTATATACACGTAAAAAAACGCAAAAGATCACATTTTTTAAAAAAACACGGCAGAGAAAACCGTGTTTTTTGTATCGTTTGTCATTTGATCCCGTATGAGATCTCCGACTGTCCTTATTTTCCGTCGTGGAAGGAGGTAAAGGCGCCGCGCTCGACCTCGGGCAGACCGTATTTTTCTTTTGCGTCCGCTATCGCTTTAATCATAAACGCCATATTGCGGGCGAGATTGCGCATGGTCTGAAGTCCCTCAAGATCCTTTTTCGCGTCCTCCGCGGTAAATCCGTGTATCTGATTCCAGTACGTGCTTGACGCGACCGGCATGCCGCTTATTGTGAAGTATTTGTTCAGCACGTCGTAAGAAGACACGCTTCCGCCTCTGCGGCAGCTGACTACCGCCGCACCGACCTTCATATGCTTTGAAAACGGAGTGCTGTAAAACAGCCTGTCAAGCAGCGCCAGAAGCGTTCCGTTCGGCGACGCGTAGTAAACGGGACTGCCCACCACAAGACCGTCCGCCTGCTCGAACTCCGGCGCTATTTTATTTACTATATCGTCCGTCACGCATTTTCCCGCTTTGCCGCAGTATCCGCACGAAATACAGCCCTTGACCGTCTCTTTTCCGACGCCCACGAGTTTCGTCTCTATCCCGTTTTCGTTGAATACCTTTATCATCTCAAAAAGAGCCGTTGCCGTGCAGCCGTTGTCTCTCGGACTTCCGTTGAGCAAAAGAACCTTTGCCATTTTTTGATTCCTCCTTAGGATCTGTTTTTATATAAATATAATTTGATATGCCGTTTTTATTCCACACACTGCAAAAACAGCGGGACGAGGTTCGGGTCAAACTGCGTACCCGCGCCTTCTTTTATTATCGCTTTTGCTTCCTCTTTCGTAAACGCGCTCTTGTACACGCGCTCCGACACGAGCGCGTCGTATACGTCGGCAAGCGCCATGATGCGCGCCTCAAGCGGGATCTCTTCTCCCTTCAACCCGTCGGGATAGCCTTTTCCGTCGTATCTTTCGTGGTGGTGACGCGCGATATTATACGCTATATCGCAGTATTCCTTTTCTTCTATCTCGCTTATGGTTTTACGTATTATTTCGCCGCCGTAGCGGGAATGCTTTTTTATTATCTCGTATTCCTCCTCCGTCAGCTTTCCGGGCTTGTTAAGTATCGCGTCGGGAATTTTGATTTTTCCTATGTCGTGCATCGGCGCCGCCATAACTACGTTTTCACAGTAGTTTTTCGTAAGAGAAGAGTATTCCGGCAGCTTTCTCATGCGCTTCAACAGCCCCTCAACGTAATCTCCCGTGCGCATTATATGGTCGCCCGTATTGCTGTCGCGTTCCTCGACGACCGCGGCGAGAGACGAGATTATGCTTCTCTGTATCCTTTCAACACGCGCGCTCTGATGTATCTCTCTTATGTTTCTTACGCAGATAATGCCGTATAACACCATACCCACTATGCAGAACGTCAGACTGTTCATAAGATCGAGTGAAAACGCCTGAGCGGATTTGAGCAGATATGATACGGTAAGATAAGCCGCCGTTTCACCGAGCATCACTATATACATCCTAAGAGGTCTGTCGTCTATGCTGAGCGGAAGGAGCGCTATAAAAACTATGACGCTTGTGGCGGGTGTGTCGTAATTGCTCGGCTGAGTGCTCAATATCCCCGCGTAAACGCAGATCAGTATTATCTGCGCGTAACAGAGAACTATGCGCAGCGTCTCGTTTTTGTTGTTCTTCAGGTGCAGTATTGACAGCGCAAAAAGAGTGACCGCGCTGCCGCACAGAAGAAACAGATAGGGAAACCATATTCCCGACTGTAAAATAAGATTTATTATTATGAACAAAGCGCCTATCCCGCACGACATAATGGCGGTGATCTTGAGTGCGCGTATGTTTCTGTGCCACAGCATTGGTCGTATCGAATCAAAATCGTCTTTTCCTATTTTGCTGTAGAGCAGGAAACTGATCAGATTTTTTATTTTCATAAACCGTTATTTATCCGTTTCTCAGTATCTCGTACAAACCGTTAAGAAATTGAATGAAATGCGGCGGAAAATTCTCGGAGCCTTTTGCAAATATCGTCCTGAAACCGTTTACGGTGGCTTTCAGCGTGAAATCGATCCCGTCAAGGACGTCGTCCGGAAGCTGTCCGTCAAAGCCGTCCCACGATATGATATCGCAGTCGCCGCACAGCTTTATTACCGTGTCCATATCGCAGATGACGATTTTTTCGGGTATGCGCACGTCGCCGTCCTGCGAATATTTTACCGTATACAGACATACCTCCGCCTTGTCGTCCCTCATGATTATCTCAAATTCGTTCGTTTCCCGCATACCGCTTGTGTGAAGCAAAAGCGTCGTAAGCGAGCGGATCTTTTTTTCTTCCATAGCGTCCTCCGTCAGATGCATTACAATAGGCTCGCACTGTTTTATTTTAAGGCTTATCGTCTCTTCCTCCGACAGGTTTGCAATGACCTTGAGCATACACCTGATCGCTATTACGTGTGAGACGACAACGACCTTTTTGTAGTTTTTTCCGCTTATTTCCTTTATGAATGAAGTCACTCTGTTGACGACGTCAACGTAGCTTTCCCCGTTCGGCGTGCGGGCGGTAAAGCTGCCGCGGAAAGTGTCCTTAAGATCCTTGTTGAAATACTTTTTATACTCGTTTATCCTGATAAGATCGTAATTCCATTTGCCGTCAAAATCGCCGAGCGTGCGCTCAGTTATCCTGTCGTCGATGATAACGTCGTTATCGGTAAAGCCCGCGGCTGTCTGACGCGCGCGTTTCAGCGGAGAGCAGAATACGGCGTCCGCGTCTTTGATATCGGCGCACCCTCTCAGACGTTTTGCCTGTTCCTTTCCTTTCTCGGTAAGGTCGCAGTCCCAGCGGCCGCAGCAAAAGCCGCCGTTGTTTTTGGCAAGTACGTTCGCTTCACTCTCGCCGTGTCTGATGAATACAAACTCCATAATAAATTCACCGCCCGGATAAAGATAAGTCACTGATCCATCGGAAGGATCTTTTCATATAAAAATCTTGCAAATTCACAGCTTGAATATGCCGCAAATCTCTGATACTCGTCCGATTTTTCGCTGTCTGCAAAATCGCAGACGCTTTTTACGATGATCGGTAACGGTCTCGGATCGTTTGAGTGGTTCGCCGCGTAAACTACGGCGTATGACTCCATATCGAGTCCCGCCGTGTGCTGATACTGCGTGTATATCTGCTTTTCAAGCAGCTCGCGGTTGGCGACGACGGTACTGCCGCACGCCATGGGACCGATATAAACGTGGCACGGATTTTCCTCGGACTTCGCCGCTTTGCGCAGATACGGCAGTATCTCCTCCGGTATGCTCTCCGCGGTCGAACGCGGTAAGAAGCCCATATTGCCGTATTTTATTTCCGCAATATCGGGACTTACAAACTTTCCGGCTGAGTAATTCCATACAACGTCCGGAACGATAACGTCGCCGTAGCGCTGATCCTCAAGCTCATTCTTGACGACTCCCGCCGCGATCCCGACCATTATAAGGTAATGCGGGCGGAACGTAAAGATGACCTTCATAGCAGTCGCCGCCGCGGCTGTCATACCCATCTCACCTATTTTTGCGTGGACTATCGAACGTTCTTTCCCGTCGCGTTCAAACGTGGAGACGTCATATATCTGATCGTCGCCGGTAAACGTTTTTGCCCTCCAGTCGTGAAAGTGCATTACTGCCTTGAATTCCGTCGTCGTGACGGACATCAAAGCCACATCGGTCAAATAATCGTTTTTTCTCATACCCGTATCCTTTTGAAGCGGTTTTCGGATCCTCTTTCATAAAGCCGTACCGTTTTCCGTTGATAAAAACAAAAATCCATACTGAAATTTTACCATAAAAATGTAAACAAATCAATATAAATGATTTTTTTATTATATAGTAATATTGATAGTAATATTGAGTTTGATCGCCGAAGACCTGCCGCCGCATCAAAACACGCTTTTTATGTGTTGTTGACGTATTATTGTTTATAAATAATCGTTGATTTTTGTCTTTTATTGTGATAG
>CACZOH010000274.1 GCA_902782785.1 uncultured Ruminococcus sp.
GAAAAGTACCTTTCACTTATATAATTGCCGTTTGCACGTTCTGCGTCACATTTTTTAAATTATTTTGTCCGATTTTATGCGACAAAATAACTCTCTGCTTCCGCGTATCATAATATCACGCAAATAAGAAAAAGGAAACGTGAAAAATGCAAAATATTATATTCAGGGAAAAGGGCGGGGAGCTTACCGCGTCGCTTTACGGCGAGCTCGACCATTATCTCGCCGTATCCGTAAGAGAGGCGGCGGATGAAAAGATAAACGAAGCGCGCCCGGACAAATTCGTGCTTGACGTATCGGGCGTGTCGTTCATGGACAGCTCCGGGCTCGGTCTCATAATGGGCAGATACACGGTCTGCCGCGGGCTGGGGATAGATTTTGTCCTTTCGGGCGCGGACGAGCGCGCGATGAAAATACTCGACATGGCGGGGCTCCGTTCCGTCATATCGACGGTAAACGCGAAGAAAGAGAGTGAAAAAAATGAAAAACAAGCCTGTAAACGAAATTAAAATAACGCTTTCCGCGCTCCCCGAAAACGAGGCTGTCGCAAGGGGATGCATATCTCATTTCGCCTCCCGCGCCGATCCTACGGTGACGGAGCTTGCGGACATACGCTGCGCGGTTTCCGAGGCGGTGACTAACTGCGTCGTCCACGCGTACCGCGGAGGAAGCGGCGATATCTACATAAACGCGCGGCTGTACGGCGACGGCAGACTGACCATAAGGATAGCGGACAAGGGCTGCGGCATACCGGACGTCGCGCTCGCCATGACTCCGCTTTACACGACGGACAGGGACGGCGAGCGGAGCGGCATGGGCTTTGCGATAATGCAGAGCTTCTGCGATAAGCTGAAGGTAAGCTCGAGGGTCGGGCGCGGTACGGTAGTGTTTATGGAAAAATATCTCAGGCGGTGACGACAGGACCGCCCGACGCGGAGGCTTTCGATGAAAGAACAAAAGCAGAACGATTATTCCAGAAACACGGAGCTTATAGTAAAGGCTCAGAAAGGCGACAGAGCCGCCATGGACGAGCTTGTGAGCACGAACATGGGGCTTATACGGAGCATCGTCCCGCGCTTTGCGGACAGAGGCGTTGAATACGACGATCTCGTTCAGATAGGCGCGGTCGGGATGATAAAGGCGATAAAAAGCTACGAGGCGTCTTTCGGCACGGTGTTTTCCACATACGCCGTACCGCTGATCATCGGCGAAATACGGCGTTTTCTGCGCGACGACGGCATAATAAAGGTGAGCCGCACGGTAAAGCGCACGGCTCAGAACGCTATGAAACAGAAAGAAAAATTCGTATCCGAGCACGGGTACGAACCGCATATTTCCGAGCTTGCAAAGCTCTGTGAAACGACCGAGGAGGAGCTGACGGAGGCGCTTGAATCTGCGTACCCGATGCACTCCCTCTCCGAGACCGTCGGCGACGACGAAAACGTAACGCTCGAGGGCGCCGTTTCCTCCGGGGAGGACGGGATAGACGATCTCTGCGAGCAGCTGTCCCTGCGCGACGCGGTGAAAAAGCTTGATATAACGGAGCAGAAAATAATATATCTGCGCTATTTCCGCGACTATTCCCAGCAGCAGACGGCGGACTCGCTTGGGCTGTCGCAGGTCAAGGTATCGCGCACGGAGAAAAAGATATACGAAAAACTGCGCGAAATGCTCTCCGTATAAATTTTTATAAAAAACCTCTTGAAAAAACGAGCTTTCAGCGTTATAATAAGTCAACAAAACAAAGGAGCGTGACTTATGAAACGTAAAAGACCCGTAAGATCTTTTGTTTCCGTTCTTCTGCTCGCCGCAATGACGCTGTCGTTTTCCGGCTGCGGTGAAAAGCCCGACGAGGATACGGAAACGACGACGGCGAAGCCCGGCGAAACGACGGAAAAAGCGACGGAAACGGAGCCTGTGACGGAGCCTCCGAAGGAGATCGCGGCGGTTTATCCGAAAAACGGAGAAACGGTTTCGCTTTTAAACGAGGAGATGACGAAATGGGCGGAGAATTACAGATCCGCAAAGCTTGACAAGATAGCCGATCTGACGGAGAAGTGCGAACCCGTACCGGTCGTTCTGCAGTGGGAAAACGCGGACGGGGCGTTTTACAGCCACGTACTGATATCGGACAACGAAAAAATGGAAAATCCGACAGTATATCTCTGCTCGACGTCCGACGCTGCCGTTTTTGATCTTTTCGCGGACGAGACTTATTTCTGGCAGGTCGCGGCGGAATACGGCGACAGGACGGAAAGATCAGCCGTGTTCTCGTTTACGACGATGTACGCTCCGCGAACGGTGGCGATAGACGGCGTGTCAAACGCCCGCGACATAGGCGGCTACAAAACGGAGGACGGAAAGCGCGTAAAACGCGGCGTGGTCTACCGCGGCGCGGATTTCGCGCGGATAACGGAGGACGGGATAAACAAGCTTGTGAACGTGCTCGGCGTAAAAACGGAGCTTGATTTAAGGAGCAATACGAACAAGGGTCCGTCCGTTCTCGGAGAGGGGATAAAGTACGTTTCCGTGTCGGGTCCGTGGTATGAGCATTCGTTTGAAAATGATTATAAAAAGGATCTTGCAGCCGAGCTTCGCGTTTTTGCGGACGCGGACAATTATCCCGTATACTTTCACTGCTCGCTCGGACGCGACAGGACGGGAACGCTCGCGTTCCTTCTCCTTGCGCTCTGCGGCGTGTCGAAGAACGATATAACGATGGATTACGAGGTTTCCTTCTTCTCGGACTGCGGCGGTTACGTGGACAGCGCCGTACCGTCTTCAATGACGAGGAACAACCTTGACGGTTTCAGAAAAACGGTGCAGTCGTATGCAAAAGACAAGTCTCTTTCGGAGGCGACGCGCGCGTTTATGCTGAGCCTCGATCTGACAGACGCGGAAATAGACGCGATACGCGCCAATCTGCTTGAGGAGGGGTGACGATATGAAAATACCTAGGATCATATCCGTATTACTTACCTTCTCCCTTCTTCCTCTCTGCGCCCTCGCTTCAAATCAGACGGACGGCGTGAAGGACGAGATACCGTACGCCCCGCATGACGCGAAGTACGCCGCGTACTCGCACAGTAAAATGGACGTATACACGGAAAGCGACGCGCCGGAGGACGTGCCGCGGGGATTTTCGGGCTATGTGATGAGGCTTGAAGGCGAAAACTCCGCGTCCGGAATAACCGTTGATTTCAGCGACAGAGAGATACCCGCGTCAATAATCAAATCTCTCCGTATGCGCGTGTATTATCCATCAGTCACGAAAGAGGTCAGGATCACGATAGACGCGGGTTTATCGTGGGTCATGAGATACGAGGCGAAAAAGCCCGACGAATGGAACGACATAACGCTTGAGGGCGCGGAGCTGTCCAAGCTTATGAACGGTAACGGAAATCTCGGCAAATTCGGCTTCGGCTTCCGCTACTATTCCGGCAATTTCAACACCGTATCGTATATCGACTTTGTATCCGTTGAATTTACGGAGACCGATACCAATCCGCCCGTCATAACGTACGACGGAAAAACGGACGTTACGATGACGGCAGGCAAACCGCTTTTGCTTAACGCGACGGCGTACGACGAGGATGAAAAGCGCGAGGTTAACGTAAAGACGGTATGGGAGGACGGCGCGCTTGACGGCGACGGCCTGCCCGTTAAGGGAGTACACGTCTGTTATCTCACCGCAAAGGACAGCTTCGGCAACAAATCCGAGATAAAACTGAACGTTACGGTTACCGATAAGGATACGGAAGCGCCCGTGATCAACTTCGGCTGTACCGAAATAAACACCGTGACGGGATGTATCCCGGCGCTGAAATTCACCGCGTCGGACAACGAAGACGACGCTGCAGTGATCCAGCGCTGGTCCGACGGCGCGCTTGACAGGTCAGGCAGGCTTACGCAAGGCGAACACGAGCTGACTCTGACGTCAACGGATCTGACGGGAAACAAAACGGAAATGATAATCAAAGTAAACGTAAAAGAAAAGCTTGACTGAAAAAAACCGGCGCAGAGGAGCGATCTCCTCTGCGCCCTTTTTCTTTTATCAAGCGCGTTCATAATCCGTATTTTTCCCTTATCCTGCCGAGCTTACGGTGAAACGGCGGTTCAAGCAGAAGCAGATATATCACGTTTGAAACAGAGTATATGGCCGTAAACGGAAGCGCCGCGGCAACGGATTTCAGATAATCGGAAAGAAGAAGCGAACCTGTCGCGGAGCAGGTAGTCCATATATCCATAAACATTGAATAAAATACGCCGGACAAAACGCCGTATATGATAAGCGCGATCTTTTTCTTTTGCAGCGGTTTTGAAAAAACTCCCGCAAAAAAGCCTATAAGTCCCATTCCCACCATTTGCAGCGGCGTCCACGGACCGTTTCCGAAAAAGATATTGGATATGAGCACGGCTGCCGCGCCGACGAGAAAGCCCGTCTCCGCGCCGGTGAACATTCCGCTTATGATAACGAGCGCGGTCAGCGGTTTGAGCTGAGGTATGAATCTGCCCGCCACGGCGAGCGTGACGAAAACTGCGCCCAGAACGAGCCGCCTCGAACCTATTCTTTTGCTGTCGAAGCCCGACAGAAACAGTATCAGCGTGAGAAGCGTCACTATGACAGTTATGACCGCATATTTTCTGCCGTCCGACGCAAACAGCGCGCAGAGTACGGCGACGGCGGTCAGTATAACGGGTGTGAGCACGCGTATGACGTTTCTCGCGTTTTTGTTTTCTATGACAGTCATATCAGTTTACCGCCCGTCATTCTGCATTTATCAGTTGTGTAAAATCTGTTTTCACGCAGAAAATCCTCCGTTTTGCAGGTGCATATCAGTTTTCCGTCAAACATCATGGAGCAGGTGTCCGCGCACTCCGCCGCAAGCTCCGTATCGTGGCATGAAATAACGAAAGAAACGCCGTTTTCCTTCAATTTCAGCACGGTATTTACGAATATCCTTTTAGCCGCCGCGTCCATGGCTTTTGTAGGCTCGTCAAGGAAGACGAGACGCGGACCCGTCGAAAGCACGCGGCAGAGAGCCGCCATCTGCAGCTCGCCTCCCGAGACGTCGTACGGATGACGGTCAAGCAGGCCCGATATATCGTATGGAAGACAGGAAATATCAACGCCTTTGAACTCGCCGCCCACCGTTTCGTGCGTGAAGACGCACGTCGCGTCCTGGTATAGCATTGAAACCTTGTTTTCGTACAGCTCTCCGTTTTTGTAAGCGGAGATTTTTTTGTCAAATACGCGCACGTCGCCTGAATAATGCTTCGCAAGCCCCGCGGCGCACCGCAGAAGCGTTGTTTTGCCGCAGCCGTTGCCGCCGAAAACGAAGCGCACCTCTCCCTCGTAAACCGTCATGTCGAGACCCTTGAGCACGTCCTTTCCGTCGCGTTTGTGGCGGAAATACACGTTTTTGAGAGACAGGACCTCTTTTTCTCCAAACGACGTGTTCCGGTACTGCGCCGCGGTTGTCCCGTCAAATATCTTCCGCCCCTCCTTTACCGTGAGCGGACATTCGCCCGTTTTTCCGCTCTCGAAAAACATGCGCACGGGCGCAGGCATATCGGAAAGCACTTTATGAGACGGCTTTGTTTCAAGCACGCCGCGCGGCGTACCGCACGCGGTAATCCTTCCGTCCTCCAGAAATATGAGCTTATCCGTATGCTCGAGCAAAAGCGACGTGTTGTGCTCGGCTATTATCACGGTCGTTCCGAGCTGTCTGTTTATCCTTGCGAGCATGGATATGAAATCCGCCGCGGCGACGGGATCGAGACGCGAGGTAGGCTCGTCGAGCAGTATGAGCGACGGCGACGTGACAAGGACGGACGCAAGCGCCAGAAGCTGCTTCTGACCGCCCGAAAGCTCGGGCGTTTTTTTGTCGAACACGTCGTTGAAGCCGAAGAACGACGAGACCTCCGCTGCGCGTCTGTACGCCTTATCGCGCGGATATCCCAGGCTCTCCGCTCCGAAAAACAGCTCTCCGCTTACTCTGTCGCAGACTATCTGTTCCTCGGGACGCTGTACCACGCAGCCGATCTGCTCCGCGCTGATACGCCCGGGCAGCCCTTTTACCGGTTCGCCTTTATACAACAGCTCTCCGGAAAGCTCGCCGCCGGGTGTGAGCTCTTTCTTTATAAGGCGCAGAAGCGTTGATTTGCCGCAGCCCGTCGGACCGCACAGCGTCACGAATTCGCCCTCCGACACGGAAAACGATACGTCTGACAGTGCGGGCGCGCCGGCGTTTTTATACGTAAAGCTCAGATCTTTGACAGTAAGAATTTCCATTTTATTTTATCCGTTATTTCAAATATGAGTGGTAAAAACACAAGTAAGGCGTAGCATGAAGCCGAGGTTATGAACAAAGCGTTGACCTCCGGAAACCTGAGGCCGGGATAATACTCATACGTGCAGGAGGTGAAAAACGACGGTATGACCGCGCCGGCGATAAGAAGTATCTCGGTCAGAAGAAACACGCCGTCGCTTTTTTTGAAGCCGTACGCGGAATAGAACGAGCGCCGTCCCGTGCCGTATCCGCGGCATTCCATTGAATCCGCGGTGACTATCCCGTTTTCAAGCGCCCACGTTGAAAGAGCCGAGAAGATCCTGCCGCCGTATCTCACCCTTTCCGGGATACTGCCGCCTCCGCGTACTCCCGCCGCGGTCTGCTGTTCCGATATCTGCTCCGCCTGCCTTACGTAAAGCGGGAAGAAGCGGAGCACCGCGGAAACGGTAAGCGCAAACGACGCAGAAAACGGGGAAAGCATATACATCAGCTTTTCCGAATCCGTTATATCCGTAAAACAGTAAAACAGAAACAGAACGGCGGCTATGAGAGACGCGGAATTGAGTCCGTATATCAGAGCCTCGAGCGTTATCGGGTCGCTTCCTATGAATATGAGCGGCGTCGCGCCTTTTTTCGATATTATGGGATTGACTATGAAGGTCAGAAGAAATATCATAAAGAAGCCGAAGGCGGTTTTTCCGCGTCCGCGGCACATTATAAACATACACAAAGCAGAGGCGAGCGTCACGGCGGTGTAAAGCGGATTGTTGTATACCGCGGAGAGCGCCGTTACAGAGAGAAAATATAACAGCGTTATATAGGGATTACAGCTTTTGAACCAGATCATATCAGTCACCGAGCAAACTTACGTCCGGAACGTACAGCCATTCAAGCGTGTCGCCGTCGGACAGCGTGTACGAGCCCGCTCCGACGGACGGAGCGGAGCCGTTCACCTTATAACCCCAGCCGGAGGTCGGTCCGTATTCGGCTTCGTATAAATCTCCGACGCCGGAGATGTACGGCGTCAGCTTCGAGCCGGAGTTGACTACGGTCAGACCGTGCGCGCGGCATACGCGGACGAGTACGGAATAAGCCGTATCGCCGTCGGTTATTCCGACGGTCTCCGGTTTTATCAGCTCTCTGTCGGATACGAGCGAGCAGTCGACGGAAAACGTTATATATCCCGTCGCCTCTACGTCCCCGGCGCTTTCAAAGTATTCTCTGCCCGAGGCGACGCCGGAAACGCCGATATAAACGGCGAGCGCCGCCGTCAACGCCGCGACGATAATATAATCGATCACCCGTTTGCGCTTCATTATCAGCATCACCGCGCAGACGATCACGCCCAGGGCGCATATGCATATAACGACCGCCGCGGTCATATTGAACGGCAGAGTTTTTTTCATCTTTACCGTTTTTTCGGGCGCGTTTATGACATAGAACGGAGCGAGCCTTTCGTTGTTCACGAGAGCGCAGTACGCCTGTGCCGTCGCGGCGCTGTTTTTGCCGCCGCCGTGAACGTGCTCGAACGTGCCGTCTTCAAGTCTGTATGACAAAAGCGCGTCGTATACGGATACGCCGTTTTTTATGAATCTTTCGTCATATCTTCCGTCTATTCCGAGCGAAGAGAGCGCGAGTATCACCTGAGAGCAGTTTTCGCTGTTCTCGCTGTTGAAATATATGAATGCACCCGTATCCGTCTGCTGTGAGGAAAGATAAGACAGCGCTTTATCTATCGCTCTAGACGCTTTTTCATCCGTCTTGTACGGTGAGAGCGCCTGGATAGCCATGGCGGTCATATCGATATCCGGCGTGTTGCCGACGGTCGGAAAGCCGCCCGACGGGAGCGCGCGCGAAAGCAGTCTGTCCAGATGCTCGTCCTTATCCATACCCGTATCGTAACCGGTATTGTATAAATGAAGCGAGAAAACGAGCGCGGAAGTGCTCTCCGCCTCTTTTATCGACTTTTTGTCAAGCGCGTCGTATGCGGAGCCCGTAACGCCGCACGCGTATACCGTCAGCGCGTATTTCATGGCGGTAACGGTGTTTTTCGGCACTTCCTTCCGTGCGATCAGACATCCGAACTCCGTAAGATCGAGCGCAGCGTCGTTCTGACGCAGGGCGATCGCCGAAAAACAGCCGTTTTCGGGATCCTCGGCAAGATCGGCGCATAAGGCTTTCAGCCCGTCGGAAAGAGCGGTATCCGCCGCATTAACCGAAATCCCCGCGGCAAGAGTAAAAATGCTCAAGACCGCGAGGATGATGCTTATTGTTTTTTTCAACCGGCTTTTCTCTTCTTGTTAGTGAATATCATCACGCAGGTGACTACGGCGATGAGTACGACCGATACGATTATAACGATTATGAGCGCGGGCGAGCCGGTCATTTCCGTCCTGTTGAATCTGGTAACGGGCGGTATCAGCGTCATGCCGTCCTTTTTGGCGGAAATTATCGTGCTGTGAGCGGGAAGCTCTATTTCCACCTTGCCGTTCTCGTCGGTTTTGAATTCCGTCTTTTTGGCGTCAAAATATACGGTAGCGCCCGCCAACGGTACGTTTTGCGGATTGAAGTTCTCGTCAAACGCAACGTAATTCAGAGTGAGAGTCTTTTTGTCGCCCTGATCGCCTTCAAACACAGACTCGTCAAAGAACGAGTAAGCGTCGGAGAAGCCCTGCTTGTCCGAATAAACGAAAGCGTAAACGACGTCGTGCGAGGTCTCGCTCAGCTTTTCGGTAAGGTCGGTCATGACCATGGCGTTGTTCTTGTAGTATCCGAAGCTGCCGCTCTCATCGTTCCAGAGCTTTACTATGGAAAGACCCCAGTCCGATTTCACGGACGCAAAGCCGTCCTTGCATTTTGCCTTGTGAGCGGATAAAAGCGCGTCGTTAATAGTCCAGCTGCCGTCTCCGTCCTCGTCCGTCTTCTGTACCTTATACATAGACAGAACAAGATCTTTTCCGTCGTAAACGTTAACGTACGCGTAGGGTTTTTCCTCGGTCGCCGCAAAGCATACCGTGAGAGAACCGAGCATAAGCGCGATAAGGATCAGCGACAGCGCCGCTTTGAATTTTTTCATTGTTTTTTTCTCCTTTAATAAAAAATAACAGCCGTAAGGCTGTTTTGATGCTTGTTTTTGTACGACAAAAGGAAACGGGAAACCCGTTCTTGCAGTCGTAAAACCCGTTTCCCCGCCTCACGGGAAACGCATTCCGGTATTAAGCTCCGCCAAGCATTCCGACTATACGGCAATTGACGTTGCGGCACGATTTTCACGGCACTTTCCTCTGCCCGCCGTACGCAAGTACGACCGCCGACCTAACGGCGCCCGCGGCGATATCACGCCGCATCGGGGGACGGAGCTCCACGGGAAGCGCTGAACGGCTGAAAGCACATTCCGGCGCTGCCTTTATTTTAAAATTTGACAAAAAGAGTTCCTTACGGGCTTACCGTGAAGGAACTCCGTTTTGTTATCAGTCTTCTACCTTTATTATCTGCTTGCCGTCATAATATCCGCAAGCTCTGCACACTCTGTGGCTCAGGTTGTACTCGCCGCATTTGGGGCATTTCGTCATACCGGGCATATCGAGCTTCCAGACGTTGGAACGCCTTCTGTCACGTCTTGCCTTGCTGACCTTTCTCTTCGGTACCGCCATTTATCCGCACCTCCTTATAAAGTGTCTTTCTCTTGATTATTTTCGTGACTGTGAACGCAGTCACCCTCGTTCAGGTCCTGTCCGCACACGGGACACAGACCGCGACAGTCCGTCTTACACAACGGTTTTGACGGGAAGCTGATGGAAAGCTCCTCGCAGACCGGACCGTCAAGCTCAAGCGTGCGATCAGCGTATATGATATATTCCTCGTCGTCTCCGCGCTCCGCCTGCGCCGACACTATGCGGCGCATCCCGCATTCGCAAAGCTGTGAAAAAGCTTTGCCGCAGCGGCTGCAGTGCGTTTCATACGGCAGCCTGATCTTGCAGTCAAGCTCGTAATAACCCGATATATCGCTGATTTTCCCGCTTACTTCAATATCGCCGGCAGGTGTCAGATCAAGCCCCTTGAAATAGATCTCAGACGCCTCGCCCGAAACGCTTTGCGTGAAATTGAAAGGGAGTTCTTTAACTTCACCGTTTATGATGGGCGAAAGGTTTATCTGCATATCCGTCTCCGAAAATTAAGATTTGTACACCGTCGGCTTTAAGCCGTACGAAATATTATACATTCAAGTTTGCGGATTGTCAATAGCCAAAAAAAGATAATTTTAAATTTTTTGTGAATATTTGTCGTCCCGTGTGCATTTTGCGGCGTCACGACGCTAAAATTTTCAAATGTTTACGAAATAAGAGTTGATTTGCGTATTATTTCAGGTATAATAAAATAAATAATTATGCATTGAGAGGATCACCGCGCGGTATGGTAACGGTTGTTAACGTGATACCCGGCTCCGCCGCAGACAAAGCGGGCGTGAAAAAGGGCGATATTCTGATAGATATCGACGGTCATAAGATAAACGACGTGCTTGATTACCGTTTTTACATGACGGAGCCGCGCATAAAAATGCTTCTGCACAGAGGTCCCGAGCTGTTGACGGCGGAGGTGGAAAAGGACGAGTACGAGGACCCGGGTCTTGAATTTGAAACGTATCTGATGGACAAAAAGCAGAGGTGCAGAAACGCCTGTATATTCTGCTTTATCGACCAGATGCCGAAGGGCTGCCGCGATTCGCTTTATTTCAAGGACGACGACGACCGTCTGTCGTTTCTGCAGGGAAACTACATAACGACGACGAATCTCAGCGACGAAGAGATAGACCGCGTATGCAGTATGCATCTGTCGCCCATCAACATCTCGGTGCACGCCACAGAGCCGGAGCTCCGCGTTTTCATGATGAAGAACAAAAACGCGGGCAAAGTACTTTCAATAATGCACAGATTCGCGGACGCGGGCATAACGATGAACGGACAGATAGTCCTCTGCAAGAACATAAACGACAAAGAGCATCTGCAAAAGAGCATGACGGATCTTGAAGCTCTGTTCCCCGCTCTTCAGAGCGTTTCGATAGTCCCCTGCGGACTTACGGCGCACAGACGGGATCTTTATCCGATAGAGCCGTTCACGCCCGGGGACTGCCGCGAAGTCATAAAGCAGGTGGAAAGCTTTGCCGCGGCGTGTTTCAAAAAGCACAGAAGCCGCATATTCTTCGCCGCGGACGAGTTTTACATACGCGGCGGCGTAAAGCTTCACAAGGCTTCATATTACGAGGGGTATCCGCAGTACGAAAACGGCGTCGGTATGGTCTCCTGTATGTACGACGAGCTGCCGTATGAGATAAAAAACGTCAGCTGCGATCTCAGCGGAAGAAAAGCCGTGCTCGTAACGGGCGAGGCGGCGTACGGCGTCATAACAGATCTTGCGGATATGATAAACAAAAAGACGGGAGCGGAGCTTTCCGTTAAAATGATAAAAAACGAATTCTTCGGCGGCGGCGTGACCGTATCCGGTCTCGTCGTGGGGCGCGATATAGCGGCTCAGCTCAGGGACGCGGACAAAGGCGAATGCGTCTTCATCCCGTCCGTCATGCTCCGCTCCGGCGACGACGTTTTCCTTGACGATATGACGGTGTCCGGGCTTTCGGAAAAGCTCGGCGTACCCGTGTACCCCGTACCGTCCGACGCGACGGCGGCAAGCGCGATCGCAAGGATACTGCAGAACCGCGATTAAGCCGGCGTGACAGGGGGTACGCCCGCCGCAGGGCGCGGCGGCAAGTCCGGAAAAATCCGTTAGGGCGAAGATAGAATCATTAACAATTTCTTTAGGAGAAAACAAATGTCAAAACCGATCATAGCGATAATAGGCCGACCGAACGTGGGCAAAAGCACGCTGTTCAACAAGCTGGCGGGAAAGCGTCTGGCGATAGTTGACGACACGCCCGGCGTTACGCGCGACCGCATATATACCGAAGTCGAATGGAACGGAAGGACGATCCTGATAACCGATACCGGCGGTATAGAGCCGAAAACCGATAACGAGATCTTACGTCATATGCGCGCGCAGGCGGAAACAGCCATAGATATGGCAGACGTGATAGTTTTCATGGTGGACAGCCGCGCGGGTCTGACCGCGGACGACGTGCAGATAGCGCGGACGCTCCAGAAATCCAAAAAGCCCGTCATCGTCGCGGTGAACAAGATAGACAACGTCGGCAATCTGCCGTTTGAATATTACGAATTCTACGAGCTCGGTTTTCCGGACGATCCGATACCGTTATCGTCCATGTCCGGTACGGGCACGGGCGATCTGCTTGACGCGATACTCGAAAAATGTCCGGACGACGACGGCGTGACGGAAGAGGACGACAGCATAAAGGTCGCCGTCATAGGCAAGCCGAACGCGGGCAAATCCTCGATCGTTAACAGGATAATCGGACAGAACAGGATGATCGTTTCCGACGTTCCCGGCACCACGCGCGACGCGGTGGACGCTTACGTGGAAAACGAATACGGCAAATACACGTTCATAGACACGGCGGGCATAAGACGGCAGTCAAAGATCTCCGACAACATCGAGCGTTACAGCGTGCTCCGCGCAAAAGCCGCGGTTGACCGCGCCGACGTCTGTCTTATAATGATAGACGCGTCGGAGGGTATAACCGAGCAGGACGAGCGGATAGCCGGTATAGCGCACGAGGCGGGGAAAGCCTCTGTAATAGTCGTGAACAAATGGGACAAGGTCGAAAAGGACAACGACACCGTAAAGGAATTCACGGAAAAGATTTACACCGCTCTTTCCTATATGACGTACGCTCCGCTCATATTCGTTTCCGCACAGACGGGACAAAGGCTCAACAAGCTTTTCGAGCATATAAACTACGTTTACGGCCAGGCGACGTTCCGCGCCACGACGGGAATGCTGAACGATCTTCTGACTGACGCAACGACGCGCGTACAGCCCCCGTCAGACAAGGGCAGACGTCTCAAAATATATTACATGACGCAGACGGCGATACAGCCGACGACGTTCGTGATATTCTGCAACAACGTAAAGCTGTTTCATTTTTCGTACCAGCGTTATCTGGAAAACCGTCTGCGCGAGACCTTCGGTTTCCGCGGCGTTCCGATAAAGCTGATCATAAGGGAGCGCGGTGAATGATATGAACAATATTCCGGCTTTTTCATTGGGAGACCTTCTTAATTACGGTTTTTTGTATCTCGCGGGAAAAACGGGGACCGCATATTTCATAATCGCTCTCATACTTATCTGCGCCGCGGGTTATCTTCTCGGCGGCATAAACTCCGCCATACTCGTATCAAAGAAAATGTACGGAAAAGACATACGTGAAAGCGGGAGCGGAAACGCGGGTCTGACGAACGTACTGCGCACGTACGGAAAAAAGGCGGCGATAATAACGCTTGTCGGCGATATCGGCAAAACCGCGATATCCTGCCTGATCGGAGCGCTTGCGCTCGGACAGACGGGCGCGTTTCTCGCGGGGCTTGCCGCCACGCTCGGTCATATGTGGCCCGTATGGTTCGGATTCAAGGGCGGAAAGGGCGTTTTATCGCTCGCCACCGTCATCCTCATCTGCTCTCCTAAGGTGTTTCTGATCTGCTTCACGGTGTTTTTCGTCATCGTGGCGTTCTC
>CACZOH010000275.1 GCA_902782785.1 uncultured Ruminococcus sp.
AAGCCCGTGCCTATAATGACGCGCAACTTTGAGCATCCGAAAAGAGGTATGATAATATCCGCCGCGGCGGGTCCGCTGTCAAATCTGATACTGTCGATCATAGGCGTCCTGTTCTACGTGCCGTTCGCGTGGTACGTCGGATTCTCAAACGCTTTTACGTCAGCGGTATGCCAGTTCTTCTTTCTGTTCCACTATCTCAATCTTTCGCTTGCGATATTCAACCTTCTGCCCGTGCCGCCGCTCGACGGTTCACGCGTGCTTCTCGGATTTCTGCCCGAAAGAGCGTATTTCGGCATTATGAAATACGAAAACATCATAAGGATAGCGTTTATCGGCATCCTTTTGGTTTTGTCATATTTAAACATCAGCATAATCGGGTGGGTGTGCGAGCCCGTATCGAACGGTATGATCTGGCTCGTCACAAGGCTTCCGATATTCAGGTAAGGTAATAAATGGAGCCTACGTATAAAATAGAGATATTTGAAGGACCTCTCGACCTGCTCCTCTCTCTTATCTACAAAAACAAGGTCGATATAATGGATATCCCGATAACGCTGATCTTCGATCAGTATATGGAATATCTCGATCAGATGAGAAAGCTCGATATGGACATAGCGGGCGAATTCATAGTCATGGCGTCGGAGCTCATGCTCATAAAGAGCCGTATGCTTCTGCCCCGCCCCGAGGGCGAGGACCCGACGGAGGACCCGAGGACGAAGCTTGCCAACGCCCTGATCGAATACAAGCACGCGAAGGAAGTAGCGGAGGAGCTTGACGAAATGGTCAGGACCTACGGTGGCAGGCTTGCGAAGGACACCGAGGAAATACCCGCGGACGATTCCTTTATCGCCGAGCACAGCGTCGCTCTGCTTCAGCGCGCCATGACGCGTATGCTTCTTAACCGCGGCAAAGAGGAGCTCCGCAGGCAGGAGGCGCAGATGGTGCGCCCGATCATAAGAAAAAAGATAGTCCCCGTGGGCACAAAGATCGTGACGGTACTGCGCCGCGTCATAAAGCAGGACAGGTGCAGATTCGAAACTCTGTTTGACGGGTGCTCTTCCCGCTCGGAGCTTGTGGCGACGTTCATGGCGGTGCTTGAGCTTTTGAAGGTCAACCGCATAAACGTTGACGAGGACGAGGATAAGGAAGTATTTATTTCCCTGAACAAAAACTACGTAAAGCAACAGGAGGAAACGGAGAGCATCTCCGATGATACCGATGAATATTAAAGAACTCGCTTCCGCTGTTGAGGCAATACTTTTTGCCGCGGGCTACCCCGTGGAGGTCATAAAGCTTATGGAAGCCACGGGCGCGGAAAGAGACGATTTTGAGGACGCGATAGGTCTTTTAAATCAGAAATACGACGCGGAAAGCGGCGTACGCCTCGTTTTCCTTGACGGAAAATATCAGCTCTGCACGTCAGAAAAACAGCTTGACATCGTGCGCGAGGCGCTGGGCATACGCCGCGGAGGAAATCTGTCGCGCGCGTCGCTCGAGGTGCTGGCGGTAATAGCGTACAATCAGCCCACCACAAGATCATTTATAGAGCAGGTGCGCGGAGTGGACTGCACATACACAGTCTCGTCCCTCTGTGAAAAGGGACTTATAGAGGTCTGCGGTCACCTTGACGCGCCGGGCCGCCCCTCGCTTTACAAAACCTCCTCCGATTTTCTGCGCGTGTTCGGGCTCTCGTCCGTCCACGATCTGCCGCCGTTCGAGGTCTTTGACGAGGACGGGCAGGTAACGCTCAAGCCTTTGTGATATGATCGCGTTGTATATAACAGGCGGGATCCTGCTTCTTCTGATCATACTTCTCATCATCCCCGTCGGGATAAGGATAAAATACGACAAGGATTTTTCCATGTTCGTCACCGCGGGACTGATAAAGGTCAGAATACTGCCGGGCAAAGAAAAGAAAATAAAAATATCCGATTACAGTGAAAAAAAGCTGAGACGCCAAAGGGAAAAACAAAAAAGACGGCAGGAGAAGAAAGCCCGGAAAAAGAAGAGGAAAGAGCCTGAGGAGAAGAAAGAAAAAAAGGACAGCGTCCTTGCCGCAAGGCTTAAAAATATCGACACGGCGCCCGATATGATAGCGGAGCTTTACGATATGCTGATGATAGTATCGGACAAGTTTGCAAAGCGGCTGACGGTAAAGGTTTTCCGTCTTGACGCGATAATCGGCTCGGACAACGCGGCGAAGACCGCAATACTTTTCGGCGGCGCGACGTCTTTGGCATCATGCTTCTCCGCGTTTCTCGACCAGCATATGACGCTTAAGAAAAGGCGCGGTGCGAGCATAAACGTGGCGCCCGATTTCCTTGCGGAAAAGCCGCTGTTGTCGGCTGACGTACAGATGACGGTCACGCTCGGCGGTATGTTTACGTTTTTATTTGAAATTCGCTCTGTTATCAGAGAAATATTAAAACTTATACAGGAGGATAACAGCAATGGCTGAAAACAACAACAGCTTCAACGAAGCGCTGAAAACGGCGTTGAACAATTTATCCGATATAGCGGGTACCGATACGATAATCGGCGACCCGATGACCACGCAGAACGGCACGACGATAATCCCCGTGTCAAAGGTCGCCGTGGGCTTTGCCACGGGCGGCTCCGATTTTGTCGGCAAGCACTCCAAGGACACGAACGTCGCCAACAGCTTTTCGGGCGCGGGCGGCGGCGGCATAACCGTTTCTCCCGTGGCGTTCCTCGTTATCTCACCCGAGGGCGACGCCAAGATACTTAACGTCAACAACCCCATGGATTCAAACGCCGATCTCGGAACGAGCGTCGTTTCCCTGCTCAACAAGACTCCGACGATCGTCGAAAAGGTAAGATCCATTTTCAAGAAGAACAAAAAGGCGGAGGAAAAGGAAGAGCCCGTTGAGGAGCTTGACTTATCCGATATCGAAACGGTCAAAGAAACGGAAGAAAAATCCGCGGAAGAAAAGACCGGAGAGGAAAAATCCGGGGATATAAACGAATAAAAAAACAAACGGCGCATAAAATGTACCGATATCATTGCGAGGTGATCTTATGCGCCGTGCTGTTTTTGCAGTTGTTTTTTCAATACTTTTGAGCCTTACCGCATCGTCCGCAGGCGAGATCTCCGGTATTTCCGCAGAGACCGCCGTTCTTGTCGACGCGTCTGACAATGAAGTGCTTTTTGCGCGCGGCGCGGAGCAGAAAATGCAGCCCGCGAGCATGACGAAAATAATGACGGCGATCATCGTTATCGAAAACTGCGAGCCCAACGCCGAGATCACGGTATCACGGAACTGTACGGGTATCGAGGGATCGTCCGCCTATCTTATGGCGGGCGAGGTGTTTACCGTAGAAGAGCTGCTCTACGCTTTGCTTTTGCAGAGCGCGAACGACGCGGCGTGCGCGCTGGCGGAATTCTGCGGCGGATACGACGGCTTTATTGAAAAAATGAACGGCAAAGCGTCGGAGCTCGGATTGAAAAACACCCATTACGCAAATCCGCACGGCTTGCCGGACGAAAACCATTACAGTACCGCGTACGACACGGCGGTTTTGCTCTGCTTCTGTATGAAAAACCCTGTTTTCCGCAAAATAAGCGGTTCTGTCGATTACGTGACAGAGCCCGGTGAAAACAGACGTGGCAGATATTTTACGAATCACAACAAACTTCTGTACGTCTGCGACGGCGTATGCGGCGGGAAAACGGGATATACGGCGTCAAGCGGACGCTGTCTTTGCTCGTACTATGAAAAAGACGGAGTAAGCCTGTGCGCCGTGACAATGAACGCGCCGCGCGACTGGGACGATCACGCGCGGCTTTACGATTACGGAAAATCGCTGTATGAAAACGTATCGCTCGACACGGCGGGAGTGTATAAGCTCCATATAGTCGGCGGCGTCTCGGACACGGCGGAATGTACGGTGGACGAGGACGCGAAAATAACCGTAAAGAAAAACGGCGGAAATATAAAAAAGGTCATATATATGCGCCGTTTTGAATACGCGCCCGTTTACGCGGGCGAGCGGATCGGAAGTCTTTTGTATTTTCAGGGCGATAAGATGATCTACACCGCACCGCTTTACGCGGACAACAAGGTGGAGGCTGAAAAAAGCGACGTTAGGAATTTTTTGAAATGGAAAAGGTAAGGATACAGAAATATCTTTCAGACGCGGGGATAGCGTCAAGGCGCGCCGTCGAAGCGGCGGTAGCGGAGGGCAAGGTAACGGTAAACGGTCACCCGTGCGAAACAGGACAAAAGGTGGACGATAACGACGTTATAGTTTTCCGCGGAAAACGCGTAATTAAAAAGAATAATAAAAAAATATATATCATGCTGAACAAGCCGCGCGGATACGTGACGACGAACGCGGATGAAAACGGCAGAAAATGCACCGCCGATCTCACGGCGGATCTCGGCGAACGCGTTTATCCCGTCGGCAGGCTCGACCGCGACTCCGAGGGGCTTCTGATACTCACAAACGACGGCGAGCTTGCAAACAAGCTTATGCACCCGAGCCACGAGATACCGAAGATATATAACGTCCGCGTACACGGAGCCGTTACGGAAGAACAGCTTTCGATCCTCCGTTCCCCGCTTGAGATAGACGGGTACACGATAAAGCCCGTGAACGTGGAGATCATCGGTCAGACGGAAGTCAGTACGCTTCTGCGTTTCAGACTTTACGAGGGCAGGAACAGACAGATCCGCAAAATGTGCGAGGCGGCAGATCTTACGGTATCGCGCCTCACGCGCGTCGCCATAGGCGATATCGCGATAGGCGATCTCAAGCCCGGAAAATATAAGCACCTCACTCCCGCGCAGGTGGATTATCTTTCAAACAACGCGGAAAAGAATACAAAGAAACCGCTCGATTGAGCGGTTGTTCTTTTCAGCTTATTTTGTTTTTCAGACGCAGGTTGTCCGCTATCATCGCTATGAATTCGGAGTTGGTCGGCTTGCCGCGCGTGTTCTGTATCGTGTAACCGAAATACGAGTTGAGCGTATCTATGTCTCCTCTGTCCCACGCGACCTCTATCGCGTGACGTATCGCGCGTTCAACGCGCGAGGACGTTGTTTTATACCGCTTGGCGACCGACGGGTAAAGCGATTTTGTTACCGCGTTGATGATCTCTCCGTCGGATATTGCCATAAGTATCGCACAGCGCAGATACTGATATCCTTTAATGTGCGCGGGAACGCCTATCTGATGTATTATATGCGTTACCTGCGTTTCTATGTCGTTGTCTCTGTCTATATGAACTCCGGGCTTTATAAGCCCCTTTTTCTGTTTGTAGAGCCGCTTCATCCTGTCGGCGAGAACGGAGTTGTCGATCGGTTTTACCATACAGTACGCCGCGCCCGCCTCGTCAGCTTCTATAAGAATATTCTGATTGCTCACGACAGTCGTCACTATATATTCCGGCTGTCTGTCCTTCGGCAGTATGTCGTTTACCGCTTTTATAAGCCGCACTCCGTCTATTTTAGGCAGCCACATATCGCAAATAATGAAATCGGGCTGTATCGCTCTCGCCTTTACGAGCGCGTCGTCTCCGCTGTACGCGTCGTCGCACAAAAAATCTCCGTCTCTTACAAGATATTCATGAACCGTCTTGCAGAATTGCTGGGTCGGATCCGCTATCAGTACCTTTATTTTTGATTCCATATTTCCATTTCCTTCCTTTTTGGTAATATTTGGTAATTCTGGAAATATAATACCACAAAAATCCGTTTTTTTCAATATGTTTTACGAAAAAACATACCCAAATTTTAAAGTGCGTTTTTGTGCAAATTGCCGTTTCACTTCCTTGGCTCGACAGAGTTCTCCATTAAATCAAATATTATGACACCGTCGCCCTGCGTGATGAAGATCCCGCCTCCCGCGCTCTTCAAACGCTTTATTACGTCAAGATCGGGATGACCGTATACGTTTTCTCCGCAGCTTATCACAGCGTATTTTGCGGATACGGTCTTAATGAATTTTTCGCTTGAGGAGTAGCGCGAGCCGTGGTGCGCGACCTTTATTATATCCGATCTTATCCGCTCGCCGTATTTTGAAAGGATTACCCTCTCCTCGTCGTCCGTTATATCGGAGCACATCAGAGCCGAGGCTCCTTTGTACGTGAGCTTATAGCAGATACACGTATCGTTGCTCTCTTTTCCGATGCCGTTAGGCGAGAGGATATCTATTTTTACGTCTTTTATCTCAAAGCTCTGCCCCGTTTTCACGGTAACGCATCCGTTTGCGCCCGCCGCCGCGACAATGCTTTTATATACGTCCTCCTTGCCTTTTACGGGCTCCGGAAGGAGAACACGTCCGACCTTGAACGCGTTTATTATTTTCAGCGCGTCGCCCGAATGGTCTTTGTCGTAATGCGTTATGATAAAATAATCGAGACGCTTTATACCCGCTCTTTTCATAAAACCCCTCGCCTGATCCGTCATATCCTCGGGCGCGTCCGTCAGGATCGCGACTCCGTCGCCGAAAAACAGGGAGCAGTCCGCTTCTCCGACGTCAAAGAACACGGCGCGAAGCGCGTCCGAAGGAACGCCGTCGGGCAAGCGCGTTTTCGATATGAGAAGGCCCGTGACGCATACAACAACAATAAGCACCGCGATAACGGCGGCGCTTATTATTTTCTTTATTTTATGCTTATTCATCTTCAGCCGCGGCTTTTGCGCTTGTTATCGCGGCTATCCTGTCCGTCGGGAATTTAGCGCGGCGGTCGTACGTATAAAGACCGTTCTGCTCCTGCTCCACGTCCGTGAGCTGGGTATAGCAGAAGGCGCAGAGTTTGTCGTTCTGCAGAAGCGCGGAAACAAGTCCCTCGTAGCGCTTCAAAAACTCGTCCATATCGGAGGGCGACGCGCCGTAGCCCCAGCCGCCCTTGACGCCGGGAGCCCACCACGTACCGCCGAATTCGGAGACGAAGCAGAGGTCGTCCGGGTACGGTCCCGTCCAGTCGCCTATTTCGCCGCCGGTCATGAGTTTATCGTATTTTTCCTTGAATTTAGCCGGATCCTGCTCGTAGTCGTGGCAGTCGTACATATCGCAGAAGCCCTTTACGTGGAACCAGCCGCTCGTATCTATCACGGGGCGCGTCGGGTCGAGGGCTTTAGTCATATTGTAAACGTATTTCAAAAGCTCCCCGTCCTGATTTTGCTGCGTTTCGTTGAACGGACACCAGCCTATAAGCGCGGGATGGTCGAAATCGCGCTCGACTTCCTCAAGCCATTCGCCGACAAAGTTTTTCCATGCCGCCGGCTTTGAAATATCGAGCAGCCAGTTTGCGTGCTCGCCCCATACCATATAACCGAGCCTGTCGGCGTGGTATAAGAATCTCGGCTCGAATATCTTCTGATGAAGTCTTGCGCCATTATAGCCGCACGCCATCGACATTTCTATATGGTGCTTCAGCGCCTCGTCTGTCGGCGCGGTATATATACCGTCGGGATAAAAGCCCTGATCGAGTATGAAGCGTCCGAAAACGGACTTGCCGTTTACGTAAAATCTGTGATCGTGCGCGGATACCTCGCGTATGCCGAAATAACTCTGTACCGTATCCTCGCCGAGAGTAAGCGTCAGATCGTATAAATTCGGCTCACCGGGCGCCCAGAGCTTAGGCTCGGTTATTTTCAGCGTTATTTCCGTATTTTCACCGCAAACGACAGCGCTGACAGATACGCCGTCCGCCGTCGCCGTGAGCGTCTTGCCGTACGCGTTTGATGTTTTTGCGACTATACGCACCGTTCCGTCGACTTTTGTGTAATACTTCGCCGATACGATATACGCCTCCGGCACCGCCTCGAGCCACACCGTCTGCCAGATGCCCGTCGTGCGCGTGTAGAAACAACCGTACGAATTGTAGTTATTGCTCTGCTTGCCCGCGGGCTGTTCTCCCTTGCGGTTGTCGTCGTAAGCGCGGACCGTTATATCGTTTTCGCCGTCTTTCAGATATTTCGTTATATCGAAGGCGAATGAAATATAGCCGCCTCTGTGTCTGCCGGCTTCCGCGCCGTTTACCCAAACGGTGCTTTCGTAATCGCACGCGCCTATATGTAATATCACGCGCTTGCCCTTGAAATTATCCGGAACGGTGATTTTCTTCTTGTACCACACGCAGCGCATAAAATCCTTGTTGCCGACGCCCGAAAGGTCGGATTCGGGGCAGAACGGCACCGTTATCCTGCCGGAAAGTCCGTCCGCTTCAAACAGTTTGCGCTCCTCTCCGCTTACGCCGTGGTCGATCTCAAACTGCCATTCTCCGTTTAAATTGACCCAGTCCCCGCGTACGAACTGAGGAAAAGGATGCTCAGATCTCGGAATGCTCATATAAATACCTCGCTTTATTTGTTTTATTCATTTTACCATACAATACAGAGTTTTTCAAGACGTTTTTTATAATTTTATACTTAAATTTACTGTTTTTGCCGGACGGTAAACGATAATAAAACCGTACGGTAAATTTTTCACCGTAATTTTACAAAATATTCGTCTGTTTTTTTGATTCTGATGGTACTGTATTATTGAAGGAACAAAAAGGAGATAATGCTTTGCCTGACAAGAATAAAAACGCCGCGTGCGAAAAAGCTCTTATGAAACTCGCCGCCGGAGATAATGAAGCGTTGTCGCGTCTATATGATATAATCGGTAAGCGGGTTTACTTTATCGCTTTTTCGGTACTCGGAAATCACTTTGACGCTGAGGACGCGGCTCAGCAAACGTTTTTGGAAATACTGAAATGCGCAAAAAGCTATTCCGGCGGCGGCGCATATTCGTGGATAACGTCTGTCGCATACAATCAGGCGCACAAGATCCTGCGAAAAAGAAAACCGGAGCAGGAACTTGACGACGCAGAGGAAACCGAGTTTTACGATACGGACGCCGCGGAGCGTCTTACCCTGCGCGATGCGCTCGACAGACTGCCGCCGGAGGACAGACGTATAGTTACCCTGCACGTTTTATGTGATATGAGATACGCCGAGATAGCGGCGGAGACCGGCACAACGGAAGCGGCGGTACAGAAACGGTACGCCAGAGCGATAGAAAAAATAAAAAAGTATTATGGTAAAAGGTAAGCGATGAACAATATTGAAAAAAAACTGAATAAAAGCGCCGACGCGCTTATGCGTGAAAAAAAAGCGGATATTTTAAAATACTGCGGGATAGAAATAAAAGAAAAGAGCGGATTTAATAAAGAAAAGCTTTTTACCGCCTTAAGAGTTGTCGCCGTCGTCATTTTCCTCGTATCCTTCGCATTTATATGCTATATTCCGATAGCGTATAAAAACGCTCGTCAAACCGAAGAAAGCACCGAGGCGGTTACCGGCTCAGACGCGGCGGCGCCGGAAAAGGAAAACGGAGTGTATATCTATAACGGCTTAAGATCCGCAGGAGAACCGCCGTTTCCACTGCCGGCGGGAATTCCCGACGTCAAAAACGGATATCACGTTTATTCGGGTATCGGTTACGACAATTACGTTAAATCACGTGAAACTCTCAAAGACAACGGTTACGATTACGATTCGACCGGCTTCGGCGACAGATACTACAGCGGATTTTTCATACGCGAAGACAGTATCGTTTTTGTAAATTACGATAAAGAAATTAAAGAATTTGAAATATTCTGGTACAAAAAAAGTCCGTATGCGCCGGAAAACGGCGTTACGGAAGATGAGGCTGCGCGGATGCTGTACCCCGAAAAAAGCTCTTCAAAGCTTAAACTTCACCCGCTGGATATAACGCCGGAGGGATTTTATGAAAAAACCGGCGCTCAGATATTCGTCGCTCCGATTTTTTCCTTTGACAGATACGATAAAATGGGACAACCCGAAATGAAAATGGTGGAAAATAAACACTACTTTGACTGTGTGACTCTGATAAAAGACGGAAAAAGTTTTACCGTTGATTACGACTGCATAGCTTCAGCCGACATCGACGGAGACGGCAAGGGTGAAATATGCATTCTGAATTACGGGATAACAAGCGGCGTTTTCACTTTCCACTTCTGTGCGCTGACTGACAAAGATCCGTATGTCGGATGTTTTCAATGCGATTATATGCGTTTGTCGTTTGCCGAAAAAGACGGCGAGCTTAAAGTATGCGGGACTCTTAAAAATGACGAAACAAGGTATTACGATATTAAAATCGAAAAATTCGGGGGAAAGGAATATATAAATCTGTATTCTGACGGAAAACCGCTTCCAAACTGGAGCATTCCGCCGGCGTTTGTTTCGTCGGAAACCTAAAAAAAGAATTTCCGTAAAACAACAACTGAAAATGAAACGCAGAGATATCCGAAAAATATGCTTAAATTCCGTTTTTTTTATAAAAAGGTATTGACAAATCGTTTTTTGTGTGATATAAT
>CACZOH010000276.1 GCA_902782785.1 uncultured Ruminococcus sp.
AATATCATTTATCAGTACATCAGATCGAAGCTTACGCCGCCCTCATGCGCTTTGGGCGAGAGCTCGCCGAAATACTTTCTCGCCGTCATCTCATACATTAGCGTGACGTCGCAGTCCTTTATATCGACTCTGTTGTATTCCACGACGACCGTGCAGTCCTCGAGATACACCTGGTTTTTGAATACGTAGCGGTATTCCGTTTCCTCACCCGTTACGGTAAAGGTGTATTCCGCCACGGGCATTTCGTAACCCTCGTGCAGGATCTTTACGGTTATCGTTCCGCGTTTGCCGGTGGGCGCGGCGGTGAAGCGGAGCTCGGCTATGTCGTTATAGTTGAAGCCCGTAAGCTCCTTGCCGTCAGCGTCTTTCTTGCCCTTCATCTCGTACGTCATATTTCCGCTTCCTTTGGCGGTGACGCCGCGCGCCACGTCAACGACGCCGACGAACGCGTGGAACGGCTGCAGATAGACCGTGCCTTCAAAGCTGCCGTCCGCCTTTACGCTCTTGAGCAGTCCCGCGCTGTCTTCCCTGCTGCCTATCTCGACGATATTGTAGGAGTTTTCACCGTTAACGTAGGCGCGAAGATCTCCCGTGCCGCCCGACGACGCGCTTCTCGGATATTCGTTTTCCTGCAGCTTGTCTATCGCGTACTTCTCGTTCTTATCCATAACGTCGCCCTGAGCAACGTTTCCTGCCCATCCCATAACGTGCGTGAAGACTATGCCGTTATCGAACATATATTTGAGCTGCTTGTACGACTGATCTCTGTTGGTCGCCATTGCGCTGTATTCGCCGAGCGTTATGTTGTTGTGTCCCGATCTGTCGGCTAACGCGAAGAACGAATTGTTGTCCGTGTACCAGACGCCGTATCTCGTTCCGCCGTAGCCCGTGCCGTCAGCCATTACGGTATCGACGGGCGAAAGCCTCGTATCCGCCTCTCCGAGAAGTCCCGCGACCGCGTCGCCTTCCGGTATCTGGTGCGCTTTTATGAGCTCCGGCGGGAAGCCCGCGAGCAGAGCCTCACGGTACGACTGTATGACGTGGCGGCTTATAACGTATCTGTTGTAGAGCGTCCACTGCGTAAAATAATCGTACGACTTGCGCCTTGTGGAATATTTGTCCCAGTCTCCGCGCTTCGTCCCTCTCGGCGCGTCAAGCTCCTCAAACGATTTGAACTCCGTTCCGTATCTCTTGTTTATATTCTCTATGGTTCCGAACATATCCTTCAGCCACTGAGCGAACGCCGATATCATCTTCGGGTTGTAGTCGCCGACGGAGCTGGCGCCGGAGTCTATCTCGTGCTCGTGGACGGGCGACACGGCTACCGTGTATTCGGGCGCCTCTCTGTAAAGCTCCGACAGATCCTGCAGATACGTTCTTCTCGTCCAGAAATTGAGCTTGTCGAGCGCCTCTATGTTCGGCGCGTACGTGCCGTTGTAGAACGACGAGCCGAGCTCCAGATAATCGTTCCTCTCACCCTTTTTGGTAAGCGTCGCGTACGCGTACGTTCCCGTATCGGGATCTATGTAGTTAATAAGATATCCCATCTGCGGCGTTTTGCCCCAGCGGTGCGTGGAGCAGGGCTCCCACATATTGTACTGCGTCTTGTATTTCGATCTGACGTCGGAGCCCAAGCCTATTGTGAAATAGCTTATATCTCCCGTCCTTATCATTGTGGTCTTTTTATTGGTGAGCTTGTTCATCGCGCGGGCGGAATACTCCACTCTTATATGCCAGAACTGACCTTTTTTGATATAATCCGTATTCTTTGACGCCGCGGTGGAGACGAAAATATTCTCCTTTTCGCCCGCGTTTATGACTTTGACCGCGCCGTCCTTGTATTCCGTCACGGTGGAGAACGCCTTGTATTCGTCCGTCGCGTCGGAGGTGGCGGCGTATCCGCCGAAGGCGGAGCCGTAAACGCCGTTATATTCGTTTCCGTCGAGCTTTATTTCGGACAGCTTTTCGTTTTTGTATTCATAGGCTTTTGTTCTGAAGGAGAGTATAAGTCCCTCCGCGCCGGAATCGGCGCGGTTGACGGAAAGCGCGAGCTTATCCGTTGACTTTACGTCTATCTTTGCGGTCGCCGTCTTTTTGCCCGTCGCCGACGAGAAGAATTCGACGCTTACGCCGTCTCCGTTATCGGACTGAGACGCTACTGCGAAAACGTCCTCGCCGCCCGTGAACGCGCCCGCCGCTATGGCGTAAGGCGCTTTTGTTTCGGGCTTTACGCTGAATTTATACGCGCCGTTTGCGTCGTATACGCGCAGCTCCCCGACGGATGCGTCGGAGAACGGAGCCGTCAGTATGTTCACGCCGTCCGCCGTTACCGCGGCGGCGACTGCAACGCCGCCGCGTACCGACGCGGGATAGGCGTTGAACTGCGTGTGGCACGTCTGGTAGATATCGAACACGCGCACCACCGTGTAGTTATCCTTGTTTTCACCCTGTCCCGCGACTATCGCCGGTCCGAGCGCGACCTTTGACCTGACGCCCTGCATCGCGTACGCGGATACGTTTGCGTTAAGATCTATATCGGGATAAGAATACGCGGTGATGTTGTTTTCCGTCATTTTTATTATGTTCGGTATGGAGACGAACATATTGCGGCTGTATTCGTCGACTGTCTCATCCTCCTCGAGGAACAGTTTCATCGCCTCGTTTGCCACGTAGTAGCCGCGCAGACTGTCGAACGCCTGACCGACGGAGAAGCAGATGATGCCCGATTCCGTGTAATATACGTTCAGACCGATAAGCTTTGCTATATCCTTGACGTTCGCAAAATGGACGTCCGTATATTTATCGTCGTCGCCGAGTATCCTCGTGCTGATGCTTACGGTTATCTCCGTCTGCTCGCCGCCGACGGTGAGCGTGCCCGTTTTGCCCTTGCAGACCATTTTGTTTTCGCCGAACGAAAGCGTCGTCTGCGGCTCTTCACCGTTCATTTCATACTTATAGTCACCGCCGAAAACGAGCGAGATATCGTACAGATCGATATAATGCCCGTCCTCCTGCGTCACGGCGTACGTTGCAAGCTCCTTTTTTTGTCCCAGAACGTACGCGGTGTAGTGGCCGTTTTCCGTTTTGAAGATAACGAGCCTGTCAAAAACGGATGCAAACGTATCAGCCATCAGGCTTTTCGTTCCGTAGCCGTTTTTAAGTATGGAGTTCAGGTTCACTGTTATGTTTTTCAAATCAGCCATATGTGTGACCTCCGGCATTTCAAGCGTATCGGAGATCTTTACGTAGTTTATGATCTCCTCCGTTTCGACGGGATCGGTCTCCTCCTCTTCCGTCTCTTCCTCCGTCACCTCTTCCGTCGCCGCTTCCGTCTCCGTCGCGGGGGCTTTTGTCTCCGTTTCCGACGTCTCATCCGGCACCGTGCCGCATCCGAGAGCAAAAAGCATAACGGAAGAAAGAAGCACGCATAAGATACGCGATATCAGTTTCTTTTCTTTCATAAGATCTCCTTCTTACGGTCATATACCGACCGTATATTCTTTTGATATGTTAATGATAAGATCCACGCAGGTATCGATAAGCTCGCATACGGCGTGCTCATACGGTCCGTGGTGTCCGTAGCTGCCCGTCGGCAGATTGGGACACGGCAGACCGCGGAACGAAAGGCGCGCTCCGTCCGTACCGCCGCGTATGGGCGAAGCGGTCGGGTCAAGTCCGAGCGATCTTGCGGCGGAAAAAGCCTTCTCCACCACCTCGTATCTCGGTTTTACCTTTTCTATCATATTTCTGTACTGGTCTCTCTGCTTCAGAGTGACCGTACCTTCGCCGTATTTTTCATTCATTGTTTTCGCGATATGTTCTATACAGCGTTTTCTCGCCTCAAACGTCCCGGCGTCGTGGTCGCGTATGATATACGAAAGCGTCGCGCTCTCCACGTTTCCTTTCATTTCCGTAAGGTGGAAAAAGCCCTCATAGCCCTCCGTCAAAGACGGTATATCCGCGGACGGAAGCATGGAATTGAACTCCATTGAAAGAAGCGACGCGTTTATCATCGTGTTTTTAGCCGAGCCCGGATGAACGTTGAAGCCGCGAAACGTGACCTCCGCGCCCGCCGCGTTGAAATTCTCATATTCTATGTCGCAGAGCGCGCCGCCGTCTACCGTGTAGCCGAGCTCCGCGCCGAAGCGGTCAAGATCGAGCAGCTCCGCGCCGTGACCTATCTCCTCGTCGGGACAGAAGCCTATGCTTATCTGTCCGTGCGGTATTTTTTCGTTTATTATCCTCTCCGCCGCCGTCATTATCTCCGCGACGCCCGCCTTGTCGTCCGCTCCGAGCACAGTCGTGCCGTCCGTCACGACGAGCGTTTTGCCCGTGAGATTCTTAAGGTTCGGGAAATTCGCGGGGGAAAGCACCCTGCCGCTGTCTCCGAGCTTAATATCGCCTCCGTCATAGTTTTCCACAAGACGCGGGCGCACGTTCTCGCCCGAAAAATCGGGTATCGTGTCCAGATGCGCGAGAAATCCTATGGGCACAGCGTTTTCATATCCCTCGCTCGCCTTTATTTTTCCGTAGACAAAACAGTGCTCGTCCACGTAAACGTCGCATACTCCGAGCTCCTTCATTTCATCGGCGAGAAGCCGTGCAAGATCGAACTGCCTTCCGGTCGACGGAGTTTTTTCGCCGTCCTCGGCGCTTGCCGTATGTATTTTCGCGTATTTTATAAGTCTTTCGTACGCTCTCATCACAAAACCCCCAGTATCTTAAGTATCGTCTGCGCGTAAACGGAGGCGAGAAAATCGTTCGGATGATTGACGTTGTTGCCCGTCATGTCGAAAAATCTCTTTTTTGACAAAAGCGCCGAATGCATATCCGTCATCGGAACAAGCTCCGTTATATCGCCGTATTTTTCACAGACACGCTCAAGTATCGCCTGCTGTTTGTACTGCTCACGGTAAAAGCCCGCCGCCAGCTTGTGCGGAAGCGTTGTGGAAACGAGCAGGAATTCACAGTCCGGGTTTATTCTGAGAGCGTCCTCTATCATTTTTTCGTGATATTCCTCAAAATGCTCCGTCACGGGATCGTTCATGCCGAACGCTATGAGCATTATATCAAATCTGTCGTCCTTGAAAAGCGGATAGAGCTGCTCCGCGCCCCACTGAGAATTCATACCGCCGACGGCGCGGTTTATATGCGATACCGGGACGCCTTTTTCGTTCAGGTTCTGCACGGTCATCTCCGACCATATCGGCGCGTACGGCGGCACCATTATATCCTTCATTCCGGAGGAGTTTGCCCCGTACGTTATGCTGTCTCCGAAGAAAGCGAACGTAAACGGCTCTTTATTCTTTATTTTCATCCGCGTTTTTTTCAGTTTTTCCGTCGGCTCCGGCTTTTTCATATCCCATACGCCGCCGTGCTCGTACGTTACGCAGTACTGCTTTTTCGTTATGCCGTCGCCCTCGGCAAAATAGAGCCAGCCGCCGCCCTCGGCGCCGATCTGAAAAGAGCTTCCCGCCTGTATTTCCGTCAGAAAGAACTCGTTTCTCGGCGTTATACGCATTTCGCCGTCTCTTTTTATCAGTATTTTACCGTCGCACAGCTCGTAATCCCTGCCCTTTTGATATACCGTCCGAAGCGCCGTGTCCGTGACCGACAAGATCTTATCCGCGTGAAACAGAAGCGGTATTATGATATCGCCGCCGTCAAGATCGACGGGCCAGACGGTCTCGTTATATACCGTATTTCCCTCCCATACGGGTTTTGTGAATATCCTGTTTTCGTATTCCATACCGTTCCTCCGGTGCAAAGCACCATATGTATTGTATATATTTTTACTTTTTTTAATTATACATTAGTTTGACACGATTGTCAATAAGTATTATTTAAAATTTATGTCGTTTTTCGTCATAATAATTCACAAAATACTTGACATTGATTTTAAAATGTGTTATAATCCATATATAAAATTTCGGAGGTATTATTATGGCAGATAAAAAGAAAAACGACGCCGCAAAGGAAGCGGCGAAAAAGGCGCTTGAAGCCGCCGCCGCAAACAGATCGGCGGGAAGGAAAAAGATAGAGCATACCTATACGCAGGTCGGGCAGGAGAGCACGTCAAAGGAAGAGCTGCTCGCGGCTACAAGGAAAAACGCGCTGCCGTACCGTATTTTCGCGGTCATTTTATGGATTCTGGCGATAGGCTTTGAGGTATTTGCGATACTGTTCTTCACGCACACGCTCGAGCTGTCCTTCACTACCGAAAATCCGGGCTGGACGATAAGCTGGGCTGTCTGCCTCGGTCTTGACCTCATATGCGTGATAATAGGCTCGCTTCTCTGGAAAAAGGGCAATCATCTCGATCCCGCGCCCGCAAAGAACAAGGCGAGATTCTGGATACAGAACAACTTCGGCGTTATCGTATCCGTGCTTGCTTTCGCGCCGTTCATCATATTCGCTCTGACGGATAAAAAGGCGAACAAGCAGTCAAAGATAATCGCGGTCATAGCCGCCGCCGTGGCTCTCGTCGTCGCGGGTCTCGTAAGCTTTGACTGGAATCCGGTCTCCCAGGAGGAAATGCTTGAAAACGCGCATATAGACACGGTTTACTGGACTGCGAGCGGCACTGTCTACCACGCCTACGACGACTGTCAGCATCTTAACCACACGGTGGAGCTTCTGACGGGCACGTCCGCCGCCGCCATTGAAAACGGCAAAACAAGACTTTGCAAGACCTGCGAGGCAAGAGCCGCAAAGGAAGCGGAGCAGCTTGTTGAAAACACCGCGGAAAACAAGCCCGCGGAAACCGACGCGCTTAAGATAAGCGAATAAATAAAAATATAAAACGCGATGCTTCGGGCATCGCGTTTTTTTCTGTGCTTTTTTTATTCAAACGGTTTCAGTATCCCCATTTCCGTCAGCCTGTTGTTGAAATCCCTGACTCTGTCCGGCAGATAGTCGACGGCTCTGTGCCCGTCAAAGCCGACGGACACGCGGACGCCGGAGCGGCGCACAATATCCTGCTGTTCCCCGTTTTTGAAGAACTCCGTCACGTAGCCGTGGACGTGGTAATTATGCGTCGGGTCGTAGCTTACGTTCATCTCCCAGAATATATTCTCCTCTGCCATCCTGCAGAAATACTCGTACGGGTCTTCTCCTCTCGCCTTGATAAACGAAAACATATCCGTATGCGCTATGCCGACTGTCGGCGTACCGCACCGCTTTGCGTATGAGAACAGATCGCCGTGCGTGACGGAGATCGGATGATCGAGATTTTCGATTAAACAATAGTCAAAATACGATATATCCTCGCTTTCGGGCAGGTGGTGCTTTTTAAAGCCCTGACCGTCGTACAGCGTGCATAACTCTATACCGCGCTTTATCTCAATTTTGCCCCGATACTTTTCGCGCAGCAGGTTTATATGGTCGTAATACCTTCGAAGCGTTCTTTCATACGTGTTGTGCAGACTTTCGGCGCAGGGGGAGCAGAACACGTCAAATCTGCCGTAGCCCACACCGTAATTGTGGTCCGTTATTCCGAGCAGCTCGATCCCGCCGGCGACGGCGGCGTCAGCCACCTCCTCCGGTCTGTCTCCTCCGCAGAATGAGTAATAAGTGTGTGAATGAAGATCCTGTATCATTTCTTTTTTCTCCGTTTAATTATAGTAACGACGATCACGGCTGTGACGGCTGTGACGAATATGACGGCGGCTTCGACGATAAGCGGCAGGAAGCGCAAAAACGTTTCGTTTTTTTCCGGTTCCTCCGTTTCTTTTGCATCACGGTCCCGGTCGGACGCCTCCGTATCGTCAGACGGCGAAAGAGGTATATCGACGTCCGTATATCTGCCGCTTATATAACACGGCTTTGTGTCGATAAACAGCGCCCCTCCGCTCTTCTCCGCTTCTCCCCTGAGCACGTCGAGCGCGCCCTCGTTGTCGGTCGTGTGCGTGCTTATGAGCCTGTCGGTATCGAGCCATTTGCAGAACGGATTCGACATACCGTCGGACACTCTGTCGGAGGTTGCGATAAATTCACTGACGGCGACCTTGATCTTCTTGTTTTCCGCTCCGTTTTTCCACTTTCCGTCAACGAAAAGCGGTACGCCGTCTTTGATTATCGCGTTTACGGTCAGATTCGTAAAATAACACTCAACGCCCGTCATATACGATAAAAGCGTAGAACCGGACCTTGTAAGCGAATATTGAAGCACCGTCAGAAACTCCGGCATCGGCAGCTCAAAGCAGTATATTTTATTCTCGAACGGAAGCATCGTATATACGTCCGCGACCGTTATCGCACGCCTGTCCTCTCCCTCGGGTATCGTGAAATCCGCGCGTATGCCGCCCGCGTTTATAAACCCGACGTCCGCGTCGACGGCTCTTTTCGTGATCGACGAAAGCCAGTTGCCCGACGTGACGGCGCGCTGTCCGCTGCCGTCAATATAAACGCTTTTATGTGACGGAACGGTTATATAACCTATCTCCGCGTCAAGAAGCGGTTTTATATCGTCAAGATACGCGTCGGTCATCTTCAGAACAGCTGCGTCAAGACCGCTTTCGTACCCGCCGTCCTTATACAGCATGGCGGTTTCCGGCGCGGAGAGCGTCTGCGTCGCCGAAACTCCGGAAAGCGCCGGTTTTCCGTCGCCGTCCGTTTCAAACAAAAGCTCCGCGTACGTGTACGACGTACAGTTTCCGCCGGGCTGCATATACCTTATACCGCCCGCAGTCACGCCCGTTACGTCCTGATGCGTGTGACCGCCGAGCACGAGATCGACCGCGGAGCCTCCGCCCAGACCGTTTGCGGTCTCAGACGCTTCTGCGTGGCACAAAAGCACCGTCGCGTCGCACAGTCCTTCCTCCTCAAGACGCTTCGCAAGCGCGTTCACCTCGCCGTAATCGACCTTTACCGTATATCCCGCGCCCGTGAATCTGGAGTTCATGATGCTTGACGAGTAATCCATTGCAAAGCCTATCACGGCTATTTTTACCGAAACGCTTTCGCCCTTCGGATTTACCGCCGTTTTTTCAAATATCAGATAATCCTTTGCAAAGCCGACCTTTTCCCCGTTTTTGTAAAGATTTGATACGATAACGGGGATCTCATTTTTATACCGTTTGCCGAGATACGTATAATCCGGCATCGTCGCGTCAGCGTCGACCGTTTTTTCTATCGACCTGTCAAACTCGTGGTTGCCTACCGTTACCGCGTCGTATTTCATCAGATCGAACGCCGCGGAGACGGACTGTCCCTCAAGCAGATTCGATACCGGGCTGCCCTGGTATATGTCGCCGCCGTCAAGCAGAAGCGTCCTTTTCACGTCGTATTCACGCCCGTCGAACCGCCTGGCGTTCACTCTGCCCGCCGTATACGCAAGACGGTATTCGCAGCTCTTACCGGACGTAGACGCGATATAGCCGTGTATATCCGACGTTTCAAACACGGGCAGCGCGTAGCCGCCGTCCTCCGTCTGCGCCGCGTCATCCGTGAGCTTGTAAAAGCTCATTTTGAACAAGGACGTGTCGCCGCTTTTGCCGTACGTGCTGTAAAAATCGGATTTGGGATAATACTCAAGATAGTTGTTGCGGTTTTCCTTTCCGTCCGATATATAAGCGGAATTGACGTTATAAACGTAACATCCGTCAACAAAGCGCCAAACGCTGTATTTCGTCGGCGTATCCGTATAGAACAGACCGTTTCCCGTCCCGGACGAGGTGAGATAACCGCGGTCGCACAAAAGCAGTATATCGCCGTCGCCGTTATATTCATACGTGAATACCGCGGCGTCCTCCGATATGCCGGAAAGCCCGTTTCCGTTGAAGCTGACCGTCGCCTTTGCAAGCCGTTTGCCCGCGCTTGATTTAGATACGGTGTTTCTGCCTGCGTCGTTTACGATCAGGAACCTTTCGCCCGCGGCGATGTTTTCGATCTGCGTTTTGTATGCGACCGTACGGAGAGGCAGAGCCGACGCGGGAACGCATAAAGCCGCAGTCAGTATGACGGCGATCAATATGGACGCGGCTTTGTATAACGGCTTTTTCATATATTTTTATGCGAATATGTCGCTATATTCGGAATAAGATACGTGCTTATATTCCGTCTCGTGACCTTTCATAACCTCGTCGATCTTCGCTTTCACGTCGGAAGGGCTGACCTTGCCCGTCTCGTAGCCGGTGACCTCAACGACGCTTGAAAGCTCGCTTCTGTATTCGTAATACGACTCTCCCGCCGCCTCGTCAAGCTTTACCTTCGGATCGTCTTCCATATAGAATTCGGCGTAAAGTCCTATTTCCGTATCGGTATCGTAGAAAAACTTTGTGGAGGTGAATTCCGAGGTATGATCTGATTTGCCGTGATATATCATTTTCTTGCTTAACTCATAACCCTTTGCGCTGCCGCACAAGGTCGTCGTCGGCTGAAATTCCGTTCTTTCGCAGACAATATCGGTATTTCCCTGCTTTTTGCTGCCCGACTCAAAGTCCTTTGTGGCGTTGTAGATGCCAAACGTCGCGGAGCCGAGGTTTTCGGGCAAAAACGTCTTGTCCTCATATACCTCAAGGAACGGGAAATCGTCAACTATCAGCTTTCTGTAAAAGTCGTAATAAACGCATTTTCCGTTTTCAAACACTATGCCTATATGGTCGTCCGCCTCGGTCAGGGTGCCGTTATACGCCTCGTCATAGCCGACGAGCGTGTATCTTTTGTGATAATGGCAGTTTTCGCAGTTCAAAAATTCAAACTGATACGACACAACGCCGCGCCCGTCGTTTCTGTCCTCGCCGTAGTTGTAGGTGAGGTGAGCGTTTTGCAGCGCCGCCGCCCATTTGTATCCGTCTTTGCCGTCGTAATAAGTGACGCGCGGATACGAGCCGCTTTGCGTATTCTGGTCGTTCTGGTTGTTCTGCTGCGTGCCGTTCTGATCTGTAACTGTGCCGCCGCCGACCGTCCCGCAGGATACTGATATAACAAGAAGAAGGATGAAAATGACGATAGTAAGAGCTTTTTTCATATTTAACCTCCTTTATTTAAGACAGCTTGAACGAGCGGAGATACATGACGTCTCCGTTGCCGCAGTTGTCAAAATAGTCAAATCTGATAAGATTTATTTTGCCGGACCAGTATTTCAAGTTAGCGAAGCTGACAGTTAAGGTATGGAATTCTCCGTCTGCCGTCAGGTCTTTTCTGACTCTTTTATTGCCGTCCGGCGCGAACGTGGAGCCCGCGCACAAAAACAGGTCCGTGCAATAGTTCTTTTGTGAATTGTCCTTCGGTATCATATACTCTATCGTGAGAGTTTTTTTCTCGTCCGCGGAATATGTGCCGCCGGTATAGTCTATCTCAACGTGCGGGTCCGCGCCGACGGACGTCAGCTTTGCCGCCTTGTATTCAGCGGAATATGAGACCTGCGTACTGTTCGGAAGCGAGAGCAGAAGCACACTGTCCTCCGTCACAAACTCAGCGTTCACGGGGTCCGTTTCGCCGCCGTAGATCCTCGACGAGATATAGTCGTTGTGAAGCGAGGCGTTGTCCGTAAAGTCCCTGTTTTTCTTGAACGTCGCTCTGATCTGTTCTATCGAGCCCGTAGACATAAGATAGCTGTACTCTATCGGTTTGTACGATATCATTTTCATCGTATTGTACGGTGCGACGTAGTTGGTCGAGTCGTCGGAGGCTTTTTTGGAGTTGTCGAACTTATATCTGCCCGCCTTGAACAGATCAACGTTCGGGACGTAGATACCGAGACCGAAATCGTCGCCCGGGTTCGTCCACGCGCACCACGTCTCGCTGTTGCTCGTCTTAAGCTTCTTCGTGCATTCCGCAACGTACTGCGCGTCGCCCCAGAAATTGAGGCTGTCGCTGTATGAAAGTCCGCCGTCAGTCCACGGCTCGGTCCCGTCGTACCACGTAAATCTCGAAAGATAGCTGATCGTATAGAGCGCCGGAAGCTCCTGACCCGCGTACGGATGCTCCCAGCCGGAGAAATCAACGAAGCGGTTGTCTACCTTTATGTATCCGTCGGTTACTGTATACGTGTTTTCCATATAGCTCGGCGTCAGGTAGTTGTCGTGTGACCAGTCCTGCGGCTGCGATTTGATATAAACCGACGTATCCGTTACGGACAGGTCTATGAGACGGCTCGCGTTGCCGTGCTGGTCTCCGCCCTGCACGGGATTATACACCCATCTGACCCCCATAGACATCTCCGGCTGATATTCGCCGTTGCCCGACGTGCCGTAATACGACTGCTGAATAAGCCGTCCCGTGTCGTGACTGTTTACGAGATTTGTCACGCCCTTTACCTTTTTCGTCTTGTCTTCAATGTAGTTGATGCCGCCTCCCCACGAGAGGTGTACGCCGACCTTGAAACGCGAGTTTTCAAGGTAATACGTGTCCTTGTTTATGAGCTGTATCTCTTCCGCGGAAACGCCGTATATGACGAAATCCGCGTCGTTTTTCTTACACGTCTCGACCTTTACGGATTTCAGCTTTTCTCCGTATCCCGCGTTCAGATACGAGCTGATAAGACAGCTGAACGTGCCGTTCTCCGCCGCTTCGACGTAATACATATCCGTTTTGTCCGAAGATGCGGTCGAATACGTGAAATAAAGCTTTAACGGCTCGGTCGACGAATATTCCGTTATTATGCGGTTGAATCTGCCGGGATCACCGTCGAATTCCGCGGTGAATCCCTCTTTTTTGATGACGAACCTGCCGTTCGATATATGATCGTAGCCCGAGGCGGTATAACTCATTCCCTTTGCGCTTACAACTGCTGACGAGCCGTTTTCGGTTATGGAAAACGGCGTCTCCGCCTCCGTCTCCTCAGCGGCGGTGCTTTCGTCAGCCGCAGTGCTTCCGGCGGACGTGCTTTCCGCGGCAGTACTCTGCTCCGCTGTCGTCGCCGCCGGCTCGCCCGGCGTACACGCGGCGAGCGGCATTACCGCCGCCGCGGCGATGATGAGTGAAACGATCATAAAAAATGTTTTCATATTTTGCTCCGTTTATCGTTGTTTTTTTGTATTCCTTATGTTCGTCAAGCGTTTTTGGTCACTCCGTCCCGATCCGGTCAGGCGTACGCGGCTCATAACGGTTTATTTCGTGGATATTATATCATATAATCTTTACAATGTCAAGAGAACGGTAAAAATACGGACTGCCGTCCGCGGACGTGTTCTGCGACATTCAAAAGTTCCCCCGCGGCAACACTTTCGACATATTTTTAATGTACAATGTAGACGAAAAAACGAAACCGGTTTTAAGCCGCCGCGCGGCGTGAAAGAAAACGACGCTGCCGTGAAAGGAGACCGTCATGAGCGAACTGCTGCATATATCATCCGAAGAATTCCTGCGTGAAAAACTCGATACCTCGCTTCCGGGGCTCGAACGCATACCGCGTCTGCTTGAGGAAGGAAAGCTTGATAAAGCGGAACACGAATACGCCGTATTCGTGCGCCGGAGTTTAAAGCCCGACAAGTATTTCCGCGTAAAATACCGTCCTTATGACAACGCATGGGCGCTCCCCGGCGAGACGGACCGGCATATCTTCGAGCGCCTCAGCCGCGGCGAGATAATGTCGTGCGGCTATATGCACAGCTTCGGTCCGGACGGCATACGCTGGGAGGAAAACCCGACGCCCAACAAATACGCCGAATGGACCTGGCAGCTCAACCGCCATTTTGAATTCCGTGCGCTCGGACGCCTGTACCGGGAGA
>CACZOH010000277.1 GCA_902782785.1 uncultured Ruminococcus sp.
GGAGGAGAACGCTGACAACGCGGAGCTTGCGGCGCAGTGCGCGCTGAACGCCCTGCTCGTCGGTCCCTCGTCGCCGGCGCTTTATTCCGGCGCGGCGCTGTACGCGATGAAAGCGGGGCTGACCGATCTTGCCGCGGAGATAATAAACGACGGCTTGTTCTTAGCGCCGGAGGACGCGTCGGTCAATTACGTCGCCGCGCTTATGTTCTTTGCCGCGGGCGACAGCGCGAAGGCGAAAACGTTTACAGACACGGCAAAGGCGACCGCGACGGGCGATCTGCTCGCGCGCGTCAACGCTCTGTCCGCGCAGACAGGAGGTTAAAAGATGAAGAGATTTTATAAAATAACAATCCTTGTTCTTTTGCTCTGCCTCACCGTTCAGTTTGCGATACCGGCAAACTCGATATCGCTTCAGGAGCAGTCGTGGCTCCATCATCTGCGCCCGGCAAATCTGCCGAAGCCGAACGGCAAAACGTCGTTTCCCGCGGAGCTTTTGATCGATATACCGAACCACACGCAGGTCAAGCTGACGGGGACCTGCTCGCTTGAGGGACAGCTGACCGACGAGGATATTTTGGACGCCATTAAAAAAGCCGCGTCGGAGGCGGGCTACAAAAGCCCCGAAAACGCGGTCGCGGATAAGCTGAAGATCGAGGAGCTGAAGGACAAGCTCACGTTTTCGGAGGAGGATCAGCAGCGCATTATCAAAAACTGGCTTTCGATGGTCGGCATGGACAAGGTCGCCGATATCTTGAAAGGCGAATTTCCGAACTACGGTGAAACGGACGCGGTAAGCGCGGTCGTCGATATGATAAAAACGGGACGTTTTCCGCAGTTGTCGAGTCTTTCGCCCGTCCCGACCGACTTCGGCGGCTTTGCGCAGAACATCATCATAAACGGCACGACGCAGACGATAGATCAGTATAAGCGCGATCAGCAGAAATGGAAGGATATAGTCGAGCTGTCGCAGGCGCGCGCGCGTTACCGCGAATTCACCTCGCGCCTGAATTCCATAATCAAGCAGAAAACAAAGGAAATGACCGCGTGGACGATACGCATACAGGCGCAGACGGTGCAGGAACAGCTGTACCGCAAAGCGCCCGAGATACGCCTGCCGTATATCTACACGTCCGATATAGTGCTGACTAAAAAGGATGAAAATTACGAAAGCCCGAAGGGCGTCTACGAGGGCGAATTCAAAATAGATATAGACGTTTCGCTTGAGGATTACGACAAAAACTTCCACAAATATTTAGCCGAGAGCTTCAATAAGAAAATAAGAGAAAATGTGCCGGTGACGACCCCCGAAATGTTCTATAATCCGAAAAGTCAGAGCGTCAACAGAACGAGCGAGAACAAAGCGACGCTCGGAAAGACCGGCGTTTACGTTGAGCTCGGCAAAAACTCGCTCGGCGGCGTGTACGAGCTTGAGCTCAACGCGCAGGCGCTCGATATCCTTTATCAGAAGGTCCTGCACGATTTCGTCGCCGTAATAGAAAAACGTACCGAAGGCGGCACGGAAACGATAACGTGGACGGAGATAACGGATTCGGAAACCAAAACCTCGTATCAGCAGACGTACAACCGCGTGGTCACGGTGGCGGGCGAGGTGCTCGAATCGACAAACACGGACGACGTACCGTATCCCGACACGGACGTACGCACGTATATAACTCTCACGCTCGTGGTCGATATGTCGGACAGATAAGCGGGGTGATACTATGAAAAAGACCGTTTTTATTACAATAACCGCAGCGCTTGTTTTTGCGCTTTGCTCCTGCGCCTTCAATTTTGATCTTTTGAATGACAAGCCGCTTCACCGCGAGGATACGACGGTGATAAACGGCACGCCGCTCGTTTGCACGACGGACACGGAGGGCGCGGCGGATACTTCGGTAAATATACCGAATCTGCCGGGTCTAAGCGCCGAATGGCCCGATAACGAGCTTACAAAACTCGTACCCAAGCCCGGTTTCAGCGTATCGAACGTGTCGGAGGAGGACGGGGAGTTCGCCGCCGTGTTCAGCGGCGTGACCGCGGACCAGATGCGTGCATACGCGGAAAAGCTCAAAAAAGCGGGCTTCAACGTCGACGCCGAGGTCGTGGACAACAGCTATATGGGAATAGAAGTCTATTCATATAACGCCTCAAACGCGGACGGCGTCTCGGTCTCCCTGAGCGTCGCCGCCGGAGTCGCGAGTATGGCTGTAAGCAAACCGTAAAAGTTTAAAAGCATATAAAAGGGGCTGTCGCGTTAAGCAAGAGCCCCTTTAACGTCCCGTAAGGGACAATTCATGTCCGATAGGACAACTCATGCCGACAGGCA
>CACZOH010000278.1 GCA_902782785.1 uncultured Ruminococcus sp.
GTTCAATATCGTACCGTCCGACGAACCGTGCAATATCGAAACGGGACTTAAAGTATCGCTTGATTCACTTGAAAACGAACGTTATACAGTAACCATAAACGGTGACGGAAATATTTCTTCAATATTTGATAAAAAGTTGAATAAAGAGCTTTTATCCGCTCCGTCTTCTCTCGGAATACGTGAGGACAACAACACGCACTGGCCGTCCTGGGAGATCAAGTACGAGGATACGAAGCTTCCGTTCAGAGACGTCGGCGGCATTTGTTCGATTAAGATCTGTGACAACGGTCCTGCACTCGTTTCTCTCTGCATCACAAAGAGAGAAAACGGCTCCGAATACAAACAAAAGATATCTCTTACCGCAAACGGCAACAGAGTCAACGTAGACAACTTCGTTGACTGGCACAACCGCCGCTCGCTTCTGTCTGCCGGTTTCCCGCTTACGGCGGAAAATCCGACGGCGACGTTCGATCTCGGTCTCGGATGCGACACGGGCGCTAATACGGATTCGTTCCCGTATTTCCAGCACCTTGTTCATCAGTGGGCTGATCTTACCGATAAATCGGGCAGCTTCGGCGTTTCCGTGCTGAACGACTGTAAATACGGTATGGAAAAGCCTGACGACAGCACGCTTCGTCTGACGCTTATACATACTCCCAAAGGTAATTTCAAGTATATTTCGGCGCAAGACTGGCAGGATCACGGCAAGAACATATTCAGATACGGTTTTACCTCCCATAAGGGCGATAGAGCCGGAGTTGTTTCCGAGGCGGCATGCCTCAACGCTCCTTTATACGCTTTCACTACTGATAAACATAACGGAAGAAAATCCGAAGTCTCGTTTGCATCAGTAAACAATTCAAACGTTATAATCAGATGCATAAAGCGTGAGGAAAAAGGAGACAGGATAATAATCCGCGTACAGGAAACCTCCGGACTTGATCAGAACAAAGTCAAATTAAAGCTCTCGTCCGAGATCATAAACGCATATGAAACAAACGGATACGAGGAAGAAAAAGGACTTATTAAAAACGACAAATATTCTGTCACCTTTGATATGACTCCTTATTCCGTAAAAACATTCGCGTTCAAGCTCAGGGAGAAAAAGCAGAGTACAGAGATCGGATCGCCCGTAAAGCTTGAATATAACAAGCGCGTTACGACGCAAATGAGCGATACTTCCGCAGCGGAATTCGGAAAAGGCATTTCGATACCGGAGGAAATATACGAAAAAGAAGTGAACTGCGCGGGCATCAGATTTGTTCTCGGCGGCAAAGGCAGAAAGAACGCCGTTTCATGCGCGGGACAGAAAATAAAGCTTCCCGCAAAGACTAAAAAAGCGTTTATACTTGCCGCAAGCGCCGACGGCGACAGAGAAGCGGTATTCAAAGCAGGCAAGGAAAAGACGGTATTGAAGATAACCGATTTCAGTCAAAACGTCGGATGTTGGGATCAGGTCGCCGCGGCAGATAAGGCGTTCATCAAGCGTGATACAGTTGCAATAAGCTATTCTCATACGCACGATAAAAACGGCGACAGACTTTATAAGTTTGCCAATATCTTTATGTATGAGATAGAAATGAATAATTCTCTGATGCTGACTCTCCCGAAGGATGAAAACGTTATAATCATGGCGATAACCGCCGTACCGGACGGAATTCTTGACAGTAAGCCCACGAGATATCTGTACGACGCGGTTGAGGAAAACAAAAACCCGGTACATACTTTAAAAGCCGGTAATATGCACGGTGAAGGCCGCTATCACGAAGGCGAGCTCATAAGAGTATTCGCCGACAGGTGTAATGAGGACGGAATATTCAAGTGCTTCGGCGGTACCGCGGATATAATATGGCGCGACGACGTTCAGGCGCTTGTAAGAATGGGTAAATCCGACGCCGAAATACACGCGATATATGATAAACTCGGAGAAAACGCAGCGCTTAACAAACCTTATAAGGAAAGCGGAAGCAGAGGTCCGGGTGAAGCCGGCGGAAACGCCTTGAACGGCGACTGCAAATCAAAATGGTGCGACGCCGTCAAAAACGGCGCAAGCTGGCTTGAAGTGGATATCGGGGAGGTAATGCCGATAAACAAATGGCTCGTGCTCCACTGCGGTGAGTTTGAAGACAGAAGCGACAATACCTGCGACTTCCGTCTCGAATATAAAAAGAAAGAAAGCGACGAGTGGAAAACGGCTGATTCGGTCTCGGGCAACACTGAGGATATAACGGTACGCGAATTCAAACCCGTAAAGGCAAGATACGTAAGACTTTATATAACAAAACCGAGCTTGTATTCAGGTATACATTCAAGGATCTATCAGCTTCAGATCTATAAATACGAGAAATAAAAAAGGGGCTGTAAAAAAATAGCCTAATAGAAAACAGAGACAAGGACAAAAGCGTCCGAGTCTCTGTTTTTCGTATAAAAAAGAAA
>CACZOH010000279.1 GCA_902782785.1 uncultured Ruminococcus sp.
AAACGTTGTCTTAAGCCTCGACGGGCGCAAGGAGATACACGACAGATACAGAGTAGACGCCAAAGGAAACGGCAGCTACGACGTGATAGTTCCCAAATTCCGCCGTCTTGTGGAAGCGCGCGGCGACAAGTCGTACTATATGCGCGGCACGTTCACGCACGCAAATCCCGATTTTCTGAAGGATATAAACGTAATGCTCGATCTCGGCTTCAACGAGCTTTCCATGGAGCCCGTCGTATGCGCGCCCGACAGTCCGTCCGCTCTGACGGAGGAGGACAAGCCCGTGATATTCAAGCAGTACGAGGATCTGGCAAAGCTTCTGATCAAAAGGCGCAAAGAGGGAAAGCCCTTTACGTTCTACCATTATATGATCGATCTCGAGGGCGGTCCGTGCATTTACAAACGCATATCGGGCTGCGGCTCGGACACCGAATACATGGCGGTGACGACGAAGGGCGAGCTGTATCCGTGCCACCAGTTCGTGGGCGATCCGAAATTCAAGCTCGGCGATATCTGGAACGGCGTTACGAACACCGATATACAAAGCGAATTTGAAGGCTGTAACGTCTATGCAAGAGAAGAATGCAAAACGTGCTGGGCGCGTCTTTACTGCTCGGGCGGCTGCGCCGCAAACGCGTATCACGCGACGGGCTCCGTCAAGGGCGTATACAAATACGGCTGCGAGCTGTTCAAAAAGCGCATAGAGTGCGCGATAATGGCGGAGGTTGACAGATTGACCGAAGATGACGACGCCGATAGTTGATTTTATTAAGGAATATGAAAAAAAGAAGCCCCTGCGCCTGCATACACCGGGACACAAAGGCAAGGGCTTTTACGGTATTGCAAAATACGATATAACGGAGTGCTTCGGCGCGGACGAGCTTTTTTGTCCCGACGGCATAATCGCGGAAAGCGAAAAGAACGCGTCTCTTGTCTTCGGATGCCCCACCTACTATTCCGCCGAGGGCTCTTCGCTCTGCGTCCGCGCGATGATATATCTTATCTCCCGGATAACCGGCGGAAAGCCCGTTATCGCCGCCGCAAGAAACGTCCACAAATCGTTCTTGTACGGCGCGGCGCTTTGCGGCGCGGAGATAATATGGCTGCCGCCGCACGAAAACGATACTTACGTGTCCTGCACCGTCACGGCAAACGACGTTTCGCGCGTTTTATCAAAGAACAAAAACGTCAAAGCGGTATTTATAACGACGCCGGATTACTTAGGCAAAACGACCGACCTTTCGGAGATTTCAGGCGTTTGCAAAAAATACGGCGCGATACTCGCGGTCGACGGAGCGCACGGCGCTTATCTTCATTTTACGGATCCCGATCCGTATGAATACGCCGATATATACTGCACCTCCGCGCACAAAACTCTGCCCGCGCTGACGGGCGCCGCGTATCTGCACGTCCGGTATCAGATACAGGAAGAGAGCGTGAGAGCCGCGCTTTCCGCGTTTGCTTCAACAAGCCCGTCGTATCTGATCCTCGCCTCGCTTGACAGACTTAACCCGTATCTCTCAAATCACAAAAAAAGGCTGTCCGGCTTTATACCGCAGGTTGAAAAAGCGAAGAACGCGCTGAGCTCCCGCGGCTTTGTTCCGTACGGCGACGAGCCGATGAAAATAACGCTCGATATGAATAAATACGGATATACGGGATATGAAACGGAAAAATATCTCGTTGAAAAAAACGTATATCCGGAATACCGGGACAAAAGGTTCATCACGTTTATGATAAGCAAAGAAACCGGCGCTGACGGGCTTGACGCGCTTTGCAGCGCTCTTTTCTCCCTGCCGAAGAAAACGGAAATACAAAAAGAAAACGTGAAATTCAGAACTCCCGGGCGCGCAATGAGCGTAAGAGACGCGTTTTTTTCACAAAAAGAGACCCTGCCGACCGAAAAATGCGGCGGCAGGATACTGTCGGATATGAACGTTTGCTGTCCGCCCGCCGTCTGTCCCGTCGTATGCGGGGAGATAATAACGGAGGACGTCATACCGTTTCTGATCGGGCTCGGTATAGAAAAGCTCTCCGTCGTCAGGTAGGGTCGTACTCGACCTTCTCCGGCGGCAGCTCAAGCAGAGCGGGATTTTTAAGGTACTGCGACAGACGTTTGAACACCGCGGCGAAATAAGAGCCGGGACAGATTCTCTCGTCCATGACGACGCCGAGCGGGAGCGTGTGCTCGAAAACGACCTCGTCGCGCTTCATCTTCGGCACCACGCGCGGATTTCCCATCGTAACGCTTATGCTCGTCGTTCCGAATTCATATACGTGGTGATAAATGTGATTCGTGCGTATGGACGCAAGGTTTGAAAACAGAAGCGACTCGTGGAACGGCGAGGCGTCTATAACGCTTTTCGGAAGCATATTGTGCTTATCAAGAAATTTGAAAAGACCGACGGCGAAATTGGGAAGTCCCGGGATCTTCAACAGGACGTTAAGCATTTTTTCCGTTTTGTTGTCAGTCTCCGACGTACGGTTTTCCGCTATATACTCGTCAATTTTTCTCTGCACGTCAAATATCGTGTCAGTCATATCAAAATATATTTTCGACATTATCCCGTGGTCGGCGTCTGTCTTAAGAACGACAAGGCCGACGCAGAATTCGTTTCTCGCGTAGACACGTTTGTTTATGACAAATCTGTTCAGCGCCGGATATTCGCACGCTGTACGCAGATACGCGGCGAGGAATATGCCCATATATGAGAACACCACGCCCTTTTCCCTGCGCATTTTATGGATATACGCCGTCAATGGGTCGAGCGGTATATCGACCGTCGTCATATTCATGGAGTCAACCCGCTTGTCCATTATATATGATATGACGCTGTACATCGGATCGTTTATTTTAATTGTTTTTCCGTCTGCTCTTTTCATTTTTTCCCCTTATATGATTGATTCAAACAGTTTATACCGTCATAATACCACATTTTAACATCGAATTCAAGCGTTTTTTGAAAAAACAGGAATAAAAATATGGATAAAAAAATACTTGCAGACCGCGTCTGCGAAATACTGAAAAAGAAATATCCGGACGCCGTATGCTCGCTCGACTATGACGGCGATCCGTGGCGCCTGCTCGTTATGGGGCGTCTTTCGGCGCAATGCACGGACGAGCGCGTGAATAAAGTCTGCCCCGCTCTGTTTGAAAAATACCCGGACGTTTACGCAATGGCAAAAGCCGATACGAAGGATATAGCAAAATACATATTCTCCTGCGGGCTGTATAACAGCAAGGCGCGCGATCTGAAAGCCATGTCGGAGCGCATCGTTTCTGTCTTTGACGGCAAAGTCCCCGACAATATGGAGGATCTTCTCACGCTCTCCGGCGTCGGGCGGAAGATAGCAAATCTTATACTGGGCGACGTATTCGGCAAGCCCGCGATAGTTGCGGACACGCACTGTATAAGGATCTCCGCGCGCCTCGGGCTTTGCGGAGACGATACAAAGCCCCTCTCTCCCGAAAAGACCGAGAAGGCGCTGTCGGCGATAGTCGCACCGGGCGAACAGGCGGCGCTCTGCCACCGTTTCGTCATGTTCGGGCGCGACGTCTGCTCCGCCCGCTCCCCGTCGTGCGACACGTGTGAACTCTCCGATATTTGCCTGAAAAAGCATCTTGACACAGATAATAAAGAGTAGTATAATATAAAAAACGTTCGGTGTAAGCTGAACTCATAACTTTTTGCCGCAGGCAAAAATCATAACTCTGAACGCGGCAGCGCCGCTCATAACTAAAAAAGAGGTCATAAAATGAAAAACAGAATTTATATGCTCACGTCCGAATCAAACAGACAGATGAACAGCTTTATCGTAACGACGGAGGAGGACGGGCTTATCGTCATTGACGGCGGCTATGACTTTGATGCGCCGAAGCTTTTGTCAAAGCTGCGCGAAATATCGGGTAAAGCGGTGCCGCATATCGACGCGTGGTTTTTCTCCCACGCGCACGACGACCATATTTCCGCCTTCAACAAAATAGTTGAAGATGACAAAGGCGAGGTGGAATTCGACCGCGTTTACTACAATTTCCCGTCCCTGCAGTTCTTTGAAAAATATGAGACGAACGAGGCGCACGCGCTCAAAAAATTCTATGAAAACCTGCCGAAATTCGCCGATAAGATCTGCATAGTATACCAAAGCGACGAATACGAGGTAAAGGGCGCAAAATTCGAGTATTTATACACCGCCGACCCGATATATAAATTCAACTGCATCAACAACTCCACTTCTGTATTCAGAATGACGCTCGGCGGAAAGACGGTCCTGTTTTTGGGTGACCTCGGTATCGACGCGGGCAAAAAGCTGTTATCCATGCAGGGCGAAAATCTGAAGAGCGATATGGTGCAGATGGCGCATCACGGACAGAACGGCGTTGACTTTGACGTTTATCAGGCGATAGCCCCGACCGCGT
>CACZOH010000280.1 GCA_902782785.1 uncultured Ruminococcus sp.
AAAGGTCGTGGTCATAGAAGATCTGATCTCGACCGGCGGCAGCGTCATAGAGGTAGTCGACGCGCTGCGCGAGGCGGGCGCGGTCGTCCTCGGCGTCGCGTCGATATTCACGTACGGTATGAAAAAGGGCTTGCAGAGGTTAGCGGAGGCGGGCGTCAAAAACGTGTCGCTCTCGGATTTTGATAAAATCGTCGAGGTCGCGGCGAGAGAGGGGTATATTTCGGCGGGCGACGTATCGAGGCTCATATCCTTCCGCGACGACCCCTCCGATGAAAGCTGGATAGGTGTGAAATGATGAAAAGAAGCGTTATAGATATTACGGACCTGTCCCGGGAAGAAATAGACGGTCTGATGAGGACGGCGGACGATATAATAGAGAACCCCGGAAAATACGCGCATATCTGCGCCGGAAAAAAGCTCGCCACCCTGTTTTTCGAGCCGTCGACAAGAACGCGCATGAGCTTTGAGGCGGCTATGTACGAGCTCGGCGGCGCAGTGCTGTCAATGACGGACGCGGCGACGTCCTCCGCTTCAAAGGGCGAAAGTGTATCCGACACGGCTAAGGTCATATCGTGCTACGCGGACATAATCTCGATGCGCCATCCGAAGGAGGGCGCGGCGCTTGTAGCGGCGAACGCCGCGTCGATACCCGTCATAAACGCGGGCGACGGCGGTCACTGTCATCCGACGCAGACGCTTGCGGACCTTTTGACGATAAAGCGTGAAAAAGGGCGGCTCGGCTCGCTTACCGTGGGCTTGTGCGGCGACCTGAAATTCGGGCGCACCGTCCATTCGCTGATACAGGCGTTATCAAGATACGAGGATATACGCATAGTCCTCATATCGCCGGACGAGCTTCGTCTGCCGGACTACGTTTATAACGACGTGATAGTGAAAAACAAAATGAAATGCACGCAGACCTCCGATCTCCTCTGGGCGCTGCCGATGCTCGACGTGCTTTATATGACGCGCGTGCAGAAAGAGAGATTTTTCAACGAGGAGGATTATCTGAGGCTGAAGGACAGCTATATCCTTACTCCGGAAAAGCTATCGCACGCAAAACCGGATACGGCGGTGCTCCACCCGCTGCCGAGGGTAAACGAAATAAGCGTGGCGATAGACGACGATCCGCGCGCGTGCTATTTCAAGCAGGTAAAATACGGCAAATATATGCGTATGGCGCTGATATTGAAGCTTCTGCAGGAAAGCGGCGCGGTAAAGGAGGACGTATGAATATAGATTCCATAAAAAACGGCGTGGTCATAGACCACATAACGGCTGGCAGGGGCATGACGCTTTACAGACTGCTCGACCTTGACGGAGTGGACGTTCCCGTCGCAATAATCACAAACGCGCAAAGCGAAAAAAAGGGAAAGAAAGACATAATAAAGATAGACGCGGACATCCCCGTGGACCTGGACGTCATAGGCTACGTCGATCCCGGCGCGACCGTGAATATAATAAAGGACGGAGCGGTATCCGAAAAAAAGAAGATGAAGCTTCCGCAAACGCTCAAAAACGTACTTAAATGCAAAAATCCGCGCTGTATCACGATGACGGAGCAGGAGCTTCCGCAGATATTCAAACTCACCGACGCGGATCACAGAACTTACCGCTGTATCTACTGCGAAACAAAAGCCAACATATGAAAGGAGAACAGTCATGGCAACATTCATCAACGAACCGTCGCACACCTTCAACGAATACTTACTTATTCCCGGGTATTCCTCACCCGAATGCATACCCTCAAACGTAAGTCTTAAAACTCCGCTCGTAAAGCATAAAAAGGGCGAGGAGCCTAAGATAACCATGAATATCCCCATGGTATCCGCCATAATGCAGTCCGTTTCCGGCGACAGGCTCGCCGTCGCGCTTGCGACGGAGGGCGGCGTATCGTTCATCTACGGCAGTCAGACGATAGAAAACCAGGCGGCAATGGTAAAGCGCGCCAAAACGTATAAAGCGGGCTTTGTAAAAAGCGACTCGAACCTGAAACCCGACGATACGCTTGCAGACGTGGTCGAGCTGACCGCGAGAAACGGTCACAGCACCATAGCGATAACGGACGACGGCACCTCCGACGGAAAACTGCTCGGCATAGTTACGGGACGCGATTACAGAGTGAGCCGCATGGCGCCCGATCTTCCCGTAAAAGAGTTCATGACGCCGTTTGAAAAGCTGATATGGGCAAAGGAAGGCACGACGCTGAAAGAGGCGAACGACATAATCTGGGAGCATAAGCTCAATTCCCTGCCGATAGTCAACGACGAGGGCAAGCTCTGCCATCTCGTTTTCAGAAAGGACTACGACACGCACAAGCAGAACCCGGACGAGCTGCTTGACGACCAGAAGCGTTACGTCGTGGGCGCCGGTATAAACACGCGCGACTATAAGGAGAGAGTTCCGGCTCTGCTCGAGGCGGGAGCGGACGTGCTCTGCATAGACAGCTCCGAGGGCTTCTCCGCGTGGCAGAAGATCACGATAAAGTGGATAAGGGACAACTACGGAGACGATGTCAAGGTCGGCGCCGGCAACGTCGTGGACGCCGACGGCTTCAGATTCCTGGCGGACTGCGGCGCTGACTTCGTTAAGGTCGGAATAGGCGGCGGCTCCATCTGCATAACGCGCGAGACAAAGGGCATAGGCAGAGGTCAGGCGACGGCTCTGATAGAGGTCTGCAAGGAGCGCGACAAATATTTCGAGGAGACCGGCGTATATGTTCCCGTCTGCTCCGACGGCGGCATAGTTTACGACCACCATATAACGCTGGCGCTCGCCATGGGCGCGGATTTCGTGATGCTCGGCAGATATTTCGCAAGATTTGACGAAAGCCCGTCGAACAAAGTAAGCCTTAACGGCACGTACTACAAGGAATACTGGGGCGAAGGCTCCGCAAGAGCGAGAAACTGGCAGAGATATGATCTCGGCGGCGACAAAAAGCTGTCGTTTGAAGAGGGCGTCGATTCTTACGTTCCCTACGCCGGATCGCTCAAGGACAACGTGGCGCTTTCGCTTCAGAAGGTAAAATCGACGATGTGCAACTGCGGCGCGCTTACCATACCGGAGCTGCAGAAAAAAGCAAAGCTCACGCTCGTGTCGGCGACAAGTATAGTCGAGGGCGGCGCTCACGACGTCATACAGAAGGAAAAGAGCGCGCCGATAAAATAGTTAAGAATTCAGAATTCAGAATTAAGGTGTCGCTGCGCGACAAATTTGGGGGTCGCCCGCCCCTAATAACCCCCAAACCCCCTGTTCCCCTCCCGGGAACCCCAACCGCTGGCGCGGCGGGGAACCCCGGCTCCCGTCATTCTGCGAATGAGGGGCAGCGCGCGGTGTAAGGGACGATATATTTCAAAAAACACGAGACGGTGATGGTTCCCGTCTCGTTTATGAATTTCATCTTATCTGGCCTTTTCTTTCAGCGCCTGCAATACTGCCGTAAATCGCTTGTCCTCCCTGACGACGTCATAGCGCGCGTGATTAAGATAATCAAGGTTATAGTAGCTTTGGTTATGCTCCGTCAGCTCGTGGAAGTCTTTACTCGGTTCGGGATAAATCAGTTTATCGGTATAGATTGATGAAAAATGCTTGCCGTGATCTTCCACATAGGATTTATCGTATAAAAGAGTA
>CACZOH010000281.1 GCA_902782785.1 uncultured Ruminococcus sp.
ATTCTTGCAGATGGAGTAGGTGGGCGACAGCGTGTAGTACGGAAGCTTGTAGTTTTCCGCGATCTTTCTGACAAGGTTTGCGGCGGCGCGCCAGTCGGGCAGTCTTTCGCCTAAGAAGGCGTGGAAGACCGTGCCGGAGGTGTAAAGCGTCTGCAGCTCGTCCTGAACGTCAAGCGCCTCGAACACGTCGGCGGTGTAGCCTACGGGCAGATGCGAGCTGTTCGTATAATACGGTGTGTTTCCCTTTTCCGACGCGGTGATTATATCGGGATAACGCGCCACGTCGTGCTTTGCGAGACGGTAAGCGGTGGATTCCGCGGGCGTCGCCTCAAGGTTGAACAAATCGCCGTATTTCTCCTGATAGTCGGACAGACGCTCTCTCATATGGTTGAGGACTTCCTTCGTGAACTCCTGCGCTTCCTTGTGCGTCATATCGACGCCGATGAATTTTGCGTTAAGGCACGCCTCGTTCATACCGACGAGACCTATGGTCGAGAAGTGGTTTTCAAACGTGCCGAGATAACGCTTCGTATAAGGATAAAGACCCTCGTCAAGCAGTTTTGTTATAATGCGGCGCTTTGTATCGAGCGAACGCGCGGAGATATCCATAAGCTTGTCGAGACGGCTGAAGAACTCCTCTTTTGTCTTTGAGAGATAGCCTATCCTCGGCATATTTATCGTAACGACGCCGACGGAACCGGTGCTCTCGCCCGAGCCGAAGAAACCGCCCGTCTTTTTGCGGAGCTCACGGAGATCGAGTCTCAGACGGCAGCACATACTGCGTATATCCGACGGCTCCATATCGCTGTTTATATAGTTGCTGAAATACGGCGTGCCGTATTTGCTCGTCATTTCGAACAGAAGTCTGTTGTTTTCCGTATCGGACCAGTCAAAGTCGCGCGTGATCGAATACGTCGGTATCGGGTACTGGAAGCCTCTGCCGTTTGCGTCGCCCTCTATCATTATTTCGATAAACGCCTTGTTTATCATATCCATTTCGGCTTTGCAGTCCTTGTATTTGAAGTCCATTTCCCTGCCGCCGACGATAGCGGGAAGCTCCGCAAGATCGTTCGGAACGGTCCAGTCAAGCGTTATGTTGGAGAACGGAGACTGAGTGCCCCATCTTGACGGGGTGTTTACGCCGAATACGAAGGATTCTATGCACTTTTTTACTTCCTTGTACGTCAGATGATCGACCTTTACGAACGGAGCGAGGTACGTATCGAACGACGAGAACGCCTGAGCGCCCGCCCACTCGTTCTGCATTATACCGAGGAAGTTGACCATCTGGTTGCAGAGCGTTGCGAGGTGGCTTGCGGGAGACGACGTTATCTTACCGGGTATGCCGCCCAGTCCCTCTTTTATGAGCTGCTTAAGCGACCAGCCCGCGCAGTAGCCGGTGAGCATCGAAAGATCGTGCAGATGTATATCCGCGTTTCTGTGCGCGTCCGCTATCTCCTGATCGTATATCTCCGACAGCCAGTAGTTCGCCGTTATCGCGCCGGAGTTTGACAGGATCAGACCGCCGACGGAATATTTGACCGTCGAGTTCTCTTTTACTCTCCAGTCAAGATTGTTTACGTAGCTGTTCACTATCTCCTTGTAGTCAAGGATAGTGGATTTCATGTTGCGTATTTTCTCGCGGTTCTTTCTGTATAAAATGTAGCATTTCGCCACGTCCGCGTAACCGGCGTCTATAAGTATTTTTTCTACGCTGTCCTGTATCTCCTCAACGCCTATTTTTCCGTCTTTTATTTTCGGCTCGTAATCGGAGGTGACTTTTAGGGCGAGCATATCTATTATATCGTCGTTATACTGCCTCTTCTGCGCCTCAAACGCTTTTTTTATCGCCTCCGAGATCTTTTTGATATTGAAATCTACGATCTTACCGTCGCGTTTTACAACCTGGTACATAATTCACTCCTTTTGACATAAACTGTTTTTTGTGATTTCGTGCTTGTATATCATACACCAAAAAAAGCGATTTGTCAAGTCTTTTTTGCAATATATTGTAAAGATTTTTTTCGATTTACTATATGTTGTAATTACCCTCTTATCTTTGCGTTTGGTACAAGTCTTTGAACGGCGGCTAAAAAGGCGTTCATCGTCTGCTCGTCCGGCGCCGTCAGATTGCCGTACGGCACGTTCTCGGAGTCCTTGAAGCGCTGCAGATAATACTGCTCGTCCCCCGCTATCCATTCGCCTATGCGGATGAAATCCTCCTCTTCGTGAAGCTGGGAGACCACGGTCGTACGGAACTCGAAAGCCGTGTTTCCGCTCTTTAAAAGCATAATGCTTTTTTCTATCGCGTCGAGATCGACCTCACAGCCCGCCGTGAGATAGTATTTCTCTTTGCAGTTTTTTATATCCATTGCGACGTAGTCTATCAGCCCGCGTGTGAGCAGCTCCGCGAGACGCGCGGGGAACGTCCCGTTCGTATCGAGCTTTACCGGGTATCCGAGCTCTCTTATTTTAATTATCGTATCCGCCGTATCGTTATGAATAAGCGGCTCTCCGCCGGTTATGACGACGGCGTCAAGCAGACCTCGCCTCTTTTTTAAATATTCAAATACCTCTTCCTCGTCAAGAGGCTCACCCGGGTCCGTCACAAGACCGTAGTTGTGGCAGAAGGGGCAGCGGAAATTACAGCCGCCCGTGAATATGACTGCGGCGGTCTTGCCCGGATAATCGACGAGCGACAGCTTCTGAAGTCCGTATATTTTCATGATCCATCTCCGTTTTCGTTTTTCTTTTTATACTATATCACATTTTTTCACGTTTTGCAAGCCGTAAACAACATTTTGCGTTTCTTTTTTCTCCTCTCTTGACATTTTAAAATTATTGTGGTATTATATACAATAGCATATTAGTTTTTAAGAGTAAAATATTAAAAGACAGGAGCTTATATGAGTAAAAAAGCAAAGCTTGTTATCATATACTGCGTGATATGCACCGTCGTTTTCATAGCGGCGTTCACGTTTTTCTCTTACACAAATAAACCGTCACCCGTCTTTGCCGCCGTGTTTGCGCTGATATACTGCGTTTTCGTGGCTCTGGGGTCGTGGCTCATAACAAAATTCGGGGATGCGTCAACGCAGAACAGCGCGCCGCCCAAATCCGCGCGCTCCGTCACAAATCTGCTTGCGGAAATGAAAACGCCCGCGGCGGTAACCGATACTGACGGTAAATTCATCTGGCACAACAACGCCTTTTCTGATATTGCGGAAGAAGGGATACACAAGGATACGACGCTCGAGGGGCTTTGCGGTCTCACCGTAAAAGCGCTCCTCGGCAACGACACGAAGCAGGGCGCGTTTGCAAGGATAGGCGACGGATGCTTCCGCGTTTTCGGCTATCCGCAGTCAAATCAGCACGGCAGGACGATAACGACGCTCTGGTTTGACGTATCGGAGGAGGAAAGATACAAAACAAAGCTCGAAAACGAGCGGCTTATCGTAGCGTACGTCATAATTGATATGGCGGACAACTTCCTGTCCGGTATGCAGGAGAAATATTCCGAGGCGGCGGCTGACGTTACCAAGCTTCTCAAGGGCTGGGCGGAACAGTATAAAGGTCATATAAGAGAGTACGATAACGGAAAATATATAATGATGTTTTACGCGGACTGTCTGCCGTCTATGAAACGCTCCGGCTTTTCCGTCCTGACGGAAGCCAAAAAGATAACGTTCGGCGACGACGCCGTTCCGATGACGCTTTCGATAGGTATAGCGGACTGCGGCGGCACGGTCGCCGACAAATGCGCGCTCGCCTCATCCGCGATGAGCTTTGCGCTTCAGCGCGGAGGCGATCAGGTCGTCATCAAAAACGACAGGGGAAGCAAGGACGAGTTTTACGGCGGTCTTTCAAAACACGATCCGCAGCTCACGGGACTTAACGCGAGACGCCTTGTGCTGCAGGCGACGCCGCTTATCAAAAAAGCGGGCTCCGTGCTTATTATGGGCCACAAAAACGCGGACTTCGACTGTCTCGCCTCCTGCATGGGTATAGCGAAGATATGTATGTCGCTCGGCAAAAAGACGACTATCCTTGTAAAGGACAATAAAAACATAACGCGCCCGTACGCGATGCTTAAGGAAACGCCCGGGTATAAGGATATATTCTTTGATTTTGACCGCGACGATTTCGATATGATAGAGAGCGATTCCCTGCTCTTTATAATGGACGTGAACAATCCCGCGATATTTGAATATCCGGAGGTCACGAACCACGTATCGTCCGTTATCATAATAGACCACCACAGAATGTTCTCAAGCAGCTTCCCGTTTGAGACGAGGATACAGTATATCGAGCCGTCCGCGTCCTCGGCGTCAGAGATCGTGGCGCAGATGCTTGAACAGTTCTTCCCGTCCGGCGTTCTTACCGCTGACGAGGCGAATCTGCTTCTCGCCGGGATCCAGCTTGATACGAACAGCTTTACGCGCGACTGCGGCGCGGGCACATACGCCGCCGCCCAGTATCTGAGGCGCGAGGGCGCTGACGCGTCCGAGGCTTCGTCGTTCTTTACGCTCGACAAACGAGCGTTCATGCTTGAGCTGAAGCTTGAAAGTACTATGAGGATGTATAAAGAAGGTTACGCGATATGCGCCGCGGACGACGCGTCGGCGGCGACCGATCCCGCAACGGCGGCGAGAGCCGCGGAAACCGTTCTCAAGCTTGAGGGCGTTTCCGCTTCGTTTGCGGTATGCCGGATGAATACGGATATAAACGGCGAACCGTTCTATTCCATATCAGCGAGGAGCGACGGTTCCGTAAACGTACAGCTCATACTCGAGCGTCTCGGCGGCGGCGGTCACCACTCGAACGCGGGCACGCAGCTTACGACGGGCAAGATCGTTTCCGTATACGACGGACCGATTCCGAGACCCGACGTCGCGTTTGTGGTAAAGCTGCTTGAAAAGGCTATAGACGCGACGCCCAATAAAGAAGAATAACACGAAGGGAGATATTGAAAATGAAAGTATTATTGCTTGAAGACGTAAAAGGACAGGGAAAAAAGGGAGAGCTTGTAAAGGTTTCCGACGGCTACGCCAAAAACTACCTTATCCCGAGAAAGCTCGCAAAGGAAGCGACCGACGCCGTTATGAACGAGCTTAAGGCAAAGGAAGCGTCAAGACTGCACAAAATAGAGGTCGAGCGCGCCGAAGCGAAGGCGCTTGCGGACAAAATAGCCGCGCAGAGCGTCGTGATACGCCAGCAGGCGGGCGCGGGCGGCAAATTCTACGGCTCCGTAACGGCAAAGGAGATCTCCGAGGAATTAAAGAAACAGTTTGACATAGATCTTGACAAGAGAAAAATAATCGTAAACGAGCCGATAAAGACGTTCGGCAAATACGAGCTTGACGTGAAATACTATCCCGACGTTACGGGAAAGCTTTACCTTATCGTGACCGAAAAGGAGTAATTTTTCAAAATGCCTGCAGAGTTCAACCCTCAGATGACGCCGCCTTATTCGCTTCAGGCGGAGCAGTCCGTTCTGGGTTCAATACTTATAGATCCCGATAAGTTCAAGGACGTGGTGCTTCAGCTCGTCGAATCGGATTTTATGATAGAGCTGCACCGCGAGATGTTCTCCGCCATGAACGCGCTCTCATTCGATCAGAGCAGACAGATCGACCCCGTCACTCTGACGAATATTCTGGTCGAGCGCGGCGTTGCGGACGAACAGAAATGCCGCGAAAGCATAATGGCTATCCTTAACGCCACTCCTTCCGCCGCAAACCTCAACGATTACGTAAATATCGTAAAGGAAAAAAGTCTGCGCCGCAGACTGCTTGACGTATCGGAACAGATACACACGACCGCGCTTGACGAGTCCGACAGCGTTTATACGGCGCTTGAACGCGCCGAACAGCTCGTTTACGGCATTTCCGACAGTCAGAAAAACAACGACCTCATTGATATAAAAACGCTTTTATACAAGACGCACGACAACCTTGTGGAGCTGTCGAAGGACCCTGAAAAATACAGAGGTGTTATGACGCATTTTTCGGGACTTGACGGCATCCTGTTCGGTATGAACAAGGGCGATCTGATCATAGTCGGCGCCCGTCCCGCCATGGGTAAAACGAGTTTCGTCCTGAACATTGCGGAAAACGCCGCATATAAGGGCAAAAAGACGGTCTGCATCTTCTCGCTTGAAATGTCGGGCGAGGAGCTTGTAAAGCGTATGCTTTCAACGGAGGCGTGCATACCGAGCACCGTTCTGCGCTCCGGCAATCTCACGGCGCAGGACTGGAACAAGCTCGGCATGGCGGCGTCCAAGCTGGCGGAATGCAATATATATATTGACGGAACGACGGAGTCTACGGTATCACGCATCAAAGCCAAGCTGAACAGGATAAAAGGCTTGAAATCAAACGGTCTCGTCATTATAGACTATCTGCAGCTTATGCAGGACCCGAATGAAAAGCGCAACGGCAGGACCGCCGAGGTCTCGGCTATCTCTCGTAACCTTAAAATAATGGCGAAGGAGCTTGAGGTGCCCGTCATCTGCTGCTCTCAGTTAAACCGTGAGCTTGAAAAGACAAAGGAAAAAATGCCTACCATGGCGGATCTGCGTGAATCCGGCTCTATCGAGCAGGACGCGGACGCGGTGCTTCTGCTTTACCGTCCCGATTACTACGATCAGAAGCAGGATCAGCAGAACAGGGCGCAGGTCATAGTCGCAAAAAACAGGCACGGAAGCACGGGTACCGTTGAAATGGCGTGGGACCCGCAGTTTACGAAATTCTCGGAGCTTTCAAATATTGAAGAACAAAACTGATAGTATTTTTGATCTTGTGAAAAGCTATGCCGAAAAAAACGGCATTGAGCTTCAAGGCAGGATCGCCGTCGGTCTTTCGGGCGGTGCGGACTCCGTTTCTCTGCTCCTTCTTTTGACGGAGGCGGGCGCGGAACCCGTCTGCATCCACGTAAACCATATGATACGCGGAGAGGAAGCGGAGAGGGACGAGACGTTCTGCCGCGAGCTTTGCAAAAACCTCGGCGTTGAATTTCACTCATACCGCGTCGATATCCCGGCGCTTTCAAAAGAACGCGGGACCGGCACGGAGGAGACGGCGAGAAACGAGCGCAAGCGCATACTGATAAACGCCGCAAAGGAGTTCGGCTGCCGTGCGATAGCGCTCGCCCACAATAAAAACGACCGCGCGGAGACGCTTGTTTTCAATCTCGCGCGCGGAACGGGCGTAAAAGGGCTCGGAAGCATAAGACCGTACAGAGTTGAAAAAGGCGTGAAGATCATACGTCCGATCCTGTGCCTGTCAAAGGACGAGATAATCTCATATCTTGAAAAAAAAGGTCAGAGCTTCGTATTCGACAGCACTAACAGCGACACGGATTATACGCGCAATTATATAAGAAGCGCGGTCCTGCCGTCGTTTGAAAGAATAAACGCGTCATATCTGTCAAATATAAACAAAGCGGCGGAGCTTGCGGCGGAGGCGGACGATTTTATAGATAAATGCGCTTCAGAATTTACAAAGGCCGGCGTATTTGACAAGGCGGCGTTTGAGAAGACGCACCCCGCGGTAATAAAAAGGGCGCTTTCAATGCTTTACGAGCGTGAATGCGGCGAGGCTTTGTCCGAGGCACATCTTACCGCCGCGGTCGATCTGATACGGAACGCGGAGAACGGACAGCGCGCCGAGCTGCCGAACGGGGTCGATTTCATATGCGAAAACGGCTCATTCCGTTTTATCAAAAGAGTTTCGCCCGTTAATTATTGCATTAAACTTGTCCGCGGTGAGAACGATATACCGCATAAAAAATGTAAGATATTTGTCGAAAATGTCAATTCTGCACCGTCGCTCTCATCATATATAAATATTTACAAAAAGGTAAAACGGATTAAAATAAGTTCTGATATTATAAACAATGGTCTGTTTGTAAGAAACAGACAGCCTTCCGACAGCGTAAAATACGGCGGTATGACGCACAGCGTAAAAAAAATACTGTCGGAGAAAAAAATACCGTCGTCGCAAAGACCGGATTATCCCGTTATATGCGACGCGGAAGGCGTGCTTTTCGTACCTCCCTTCGCCGTGCGCGACGGGTGCGCGGGCGACGGCGGGATATACTTGACATACTGTGAATACCGAGGATAAAAAAATGAACATACTTGAAAAAGACGTGGAACGCATACTCGTTTCAAAAGAAAGGATCGAGGAGATCGAGGACAGGATAGCGGAGCAGATCTCCAAGGATTACGAGGACAAAAATCTGCTTCTGCTCTGTATCTTAAAGGGCTCCGTCGTGTTCTTCTCCGACCTTATGAGAAAAATAACCCTGCCTATGGAAATAGACTTTATGAAGGTCGCGTCATACGGCAAAGGCAGCTCGTCCACGGGCAACGTGCGGATACTGCTCGATCTGCACCGCGAGGACTTTTCGGATCTTGACATACTTATAGTCGAGGACATAATAGACAGCGGAAGAACGTTGTCAACGCTTGTTGAATATCTTAAAATGAAAGGGTGCAGAAGCGTGAAGACCTGTACCCTGCTCGATAAACCCGCGAGGCGCGAGGTACCGTTTCAGCCCGATTACACGGGAGAGACGATACCCGACGAATTCGTTGTAGGCTTCGGTCTTGATTACGCGGAAAAATACCGCGAGCTGCCGTACGTCGGAGTGCTGAAGCCGTCCGTATACAAAAATAATTGAAAGCTGGTTAATATATGAAATCAAATTACAAGACCTGGATAATCTTCGGCGCGCTGATGATTGCGGTCATCGCCGTCGCGTCGCTGATAATCGGCGGTATGAACGGCGGAAGGAAGAAGATAGAGACGTTTTCCGATGTCGTCAAGAAGTTTGAAAACAACGAGATAGTTGAATTCAATCTGCAGAAGGACGACACGCTCGTATTGAAGGACGTTTCGGGCGTCGAGTATTCCTACAAGATCCGCGATCTCAGACTATTCACTGATCAGCTGCAGAGTACAATAGACAAAAACTACAAAAGCGGAGTGCTGAAAAGATACAATTACGAACCTTACCCCTCTTATCCCGTATGGATACAGTGGATACCGCTCGCCGTGGTGTTCATAGGCGTTATACTGATGTACCGCTACACCGTTAAACAGATGTCCGCGGGCGGCGGCGGCATAGGCAAGATAAACTCTTTCGGCAAAGCGAAGCTCAAGCTCGGCACGGATGAAAAGAGGCGCGTTTACTTCTCCGACGTCGCGGGCGCTGACGAAGAAAAGGAAGAACTGCGCGAGGTGGTCGAATACCTCAAGGACGTAAAGAAATACACGAGACTCGGCGCAAAGATACCGCGCGGCATACTGCTCGTAGGCCCTCCCGGAACGGGTAAGACGCTGCTTGCCAAGGCTGTCGCGGGCGAAGCCGGCGTTCCGTTTTATTCCATATCCGG
>CACZOH010000282.1 GCA_902782785.1 uncultured Ruminococcus sp.
CTGGCGTTCGCCGCCGGAGAGCGTGTGACCGTTCTCACCTATGACCGTATCGTAGCCGTCGGGCAGGCGCATTATAAAGCCGTGCGCACCCGCCGCCTTTGACGCGGCGAGGACCGTTTCGGGATCGCATCCGGGTTTTGCGTACGCAATATTGTCGTATATCGTACCTTTGAACAAAAACGTCTCCTGCAATACCACGCCCATCTGAGAGCGCAGACAGCTCTGCGAAATATCGCGCAGATCGACTCCGTCGATTTTTATATTTCCGCCGTCGGGATCATACATACGCATTATAAGGTTAATGAGCGTTGATTTTCCGACGCCGGATCTGCCGACGATGCCGACCATATCGCCCTTTTTGATCTTCAGGTTTACGTGCTTCAGCACGTCGACGCCCTCGTCGTAGCCGAAAGACAGATCGTTTATCTCGATATCTCCGTTTATGTCAAGACCGATCGCGTCCTCTTTGTCGGCTATATCCGGCTTTTCGTCAATAACGTCGAACACCTTGACGACGCTCGTCACGGCGCGTGTGAGCAGGCGCGGCAGGTACGCGAGCCAGTCGATAGGCCCGTATATGAGCGTGACGTAGGTGGAAAGCATAGCCGCGTCGCCGAGCGTCATCGTCCTGCCGAGTATCTTCGAGCCGGTGTAGTACATAAGGAACAGACTGCCGATATTGAGGATAAACATTATAACGGGGTCCAGGACGTTGAAGATCGTCTCGTTCTTTATCGCGATATCCCTCTCCTCCGCGGCGGCTTTATCGTATCTGTCGTGCTCTTTTTTCTCCGTTCTGTACGCCTTTACGACGCGTATTCCGGAGAAGATATCGAACAGGACGGAGCCGGAGCGCGACTCCGCCTCCCACTGCCTGCCGTAAATCGTCCTGAACACCTCGTTCGACAGATAGATGCCGAAAAGACATACGGGAACGGGTATAAGGATGAGCAAGGCGAGGAACGGATCGTAAATAAACAGTATTACGCTTACGGCGACAAGCAGTATCGCCTGCGTCACGATGTTCGGCATCTGTCCTACGACGAAATTTTCGATCACCGCGGTATCGCCGGTGACGCGCCGCATAAGCTCGCCCGAGGTGCGTTGAGAAACCTTTTTTACGGACATCTGCTGTATCTTATCAAATACAAGGCGGCGCAGATCCACTATAAGCCCCGTTCCCGCCTGCATAACGGTGAGGTTGCGCAGCGACGTTATGACCGTCGAGCCTATACGCAGAAGCACCATAAGAAGTACCGTGAACAGAAAACCTCCCATGACTGAGGAAAGTCCGCCGCTCTGCGCCGTTTGCTTTACCGACCCGTTATCTATATACCCGTCCACGAGAAGCTTGTTCACGTAAGGTCCGACAAGGCTCAGCGCAAAGCCCGCGCCGAAGAGCAGAACGGAGGCTGTCATATACCATTTATACGGCAAAGACATTTTCAAAAGGCGCAAAAACATGGACTTTTTGTCCGCGCATCTGACGCAGACGGTCACTCTGCCCTTCAATTCTCTTCCGCATTTGGGGCAGACCTTTACGAGCTTCAGCTCGCTGTCAGGCGTGTATTTCCCCGTTTCCTTATACATCCGGAGTCTGTGCGCGTTTTTGGCGACGACCTCACTGTCAGACGCCGAGGCGCGGCAGATGAGATGCTCACCCTCCTTGTCCGTCGCGGTAAGCTCGCACGCGCCGACAAGCATCCTGTACTCGAACTTTTCACAGTCTGATATCGCGTATTTCGATATGAGTTTTGCGTCTGTGTATGACATGACGTACTTTTCCGTTATCAGGACCGCGCCGTCAGTAAGCTCGCCGTCACCGTCTATGTCATATGAAAAAGCCGTGATCACAACACCGTCGTCTTTTTCATACGGCAGTCTTTTTATAAGGTTTTCCCTTTTTTGCTCCGGTGTTAAAAGCTTCTTTTTCATTTTTACCTTTATAAGAATATTTCTATCCGTTTCGCCGATCTTCTGTCAAGCTTTGACAAAGACGGTATCTCGTATCTGTTTCCGTCTATATCCGTTATGTAAACGCGCTCCTGCGATATTTTAGTTATGCTTTTATACGTATCGCGCACCGTAAATTCACGCTCGCCCGTCTCATCCGTTATGCTCCAGTATGAATAACCGTATTTTTCCTTGACGGAGGATATTTTTTTGACCGTGAACACGTGGTATTTGCGCTTCAGCTCGCGCCGCAGAAGCGCCGCCGTGTCAGCATCAAATCCGTTTATATCGCGTATCATTCCTATTTCGTTATTGTCGCGGTCCTGGACTGAGATATAGTTTTCCGTCATTTCGTTCGGAAAACTGCGGTGAAGGAATACTCTGTCATATTCCTTCTCATTTGCGTCATCCGGCTTGTATTTCATTGAAACAAAGCCGTTTTTGTCTTCAAACACGGCGTTTTCCGGATCCAGATATTTTATTTCTATAACGTCC
>CACZOH010000283.1 GCA_902782785.1 uncultured Ruminococcus sp.
ATGCGTGCAAGTTATGAGTTGAGGCTTCGCCTCAACGTTATGATATGAGTTCCGCAAACGTGCCGCAGGCACTCATAACTTGCGAAGTAATCATAACGCGCGTCAGCGCTCATAACGTTCCACGTAAGCGGAACTCATAACTGCCGACTGTCCTTCAGAACAGTCGGCATAAGATGCACCTTTTTAATAAATTCAATTAAACAAGCTGTCCCGGAAGTTTCAGTTTTTCCTTTTTCGGAAAACTTTTGTCAAATTCTTCCACGTCCTCGTCCTTTACGTAATAACCCGCGGGCGTCTGATAAACGCCGGTGACGCCGTCAAGATACCCGGGTATCAGCTCTTTACAGAGAAAGAACGAATCGTCCGCGCCTTCCGGCAGGTCGTGATAGCGGATGCCGAAATTGCGCGCATAGTCAAAACCGCACTTTCCGTAGAATTTTATGTTGCCTTCAAACAATACCGCGCCGTAACCGAGCTTTGCGGCTTTTTCAAGCGAATAGTCGAGCAGCGCTTTCCCGTAGCCCTTTCGTTTAAGCTCGGGCGTTATACAGATCGGTCCCATCGTAAGAACGGGGATGTCTCTTCCGTCGTCCGCGTTTATAACGGTTTTCATAAACATATTCTGACCGATCAGCCTGCCGTCCTGCTCCATAACAAAATCAAGCTCTTTTACAAAAGCGGGATCATCGCGCAGGACGTGCATAACGTAATGCTCGCTGCAGCCCGGACGGTAGACGTTGTAAAACGATTCTCTTATAAGGTTTTCTACCTCTCTCTGCTCTTCTTTTCTTTCATAACGTATCGTGCAGTCCGTTTTCATATCAAATCCTCCGTTAATACTTAAAACACCGTCATCGGATATCAGTATCCGAGAAATTCTTTCAGTTTTTCGTCGGCAAGAAGCTCTTCTTTGCCAAGACCGAAGGAATAGCCGGGGACGATCTGTAAATAACGGTCAAGAAACTCGTCGTACGTTTTCGCCTCAAAGCAGTACGGCGTGATATAGAAATCCCTTGTTCCGCCGGTCACTCTGTCTCCCGCCTGAACGGACACTTTATAGTCGCCTGTTTTCAGCTTGTAGAATCTGTACCTTTCCAGATACCATCCGTGAGTCTCAACGCGTCCGAACGGAACGTCGTATGACGCGACCGCGGGATTTGCTTTGAGCGCCTCATTACGATAATCGTACTCAACGGTTTCAATAAAACTTTCCGCAGAGCCGCAGTCGACTACGCTGTAGTCTTTCTTTTTGCCGTACGCTCTGACAAATTCCGTGTCTCCGTTGACCTGTTTTATCGCGTAGTGCCAGGATTTTTCAAGCATGGATCTTTCAAGCCAGCGATAATCTTTTTTTACGTTTTCATACGCCTTGTCGAGATATACGTTTACGTCCGTACCGTACTTGAATTTCTCCGCGGGATTGGAGTTCTGCACGGCGTCCTTTGTATATTCGCACAAAAAATCAATAAACTCGTCGGCGGTGTTTCCGTCCTTCCATTCATTGATCACTCTTATGTCCATGATCGTCCCTTCGTCCCGTCCGAAAATATACTTTCCGCGGCGCGGCGTTATAACGTACGGCAGTTTCTTTTTCATCTGCGCAATTGTCGCCCACGGATAGTCGCGGCGCAGCTTTTCAAGCGCTTTTTCATAATATACGTTAATATCCGTTCCGTATTTGAATTTTTGTACGTCTGCCGTCGGGTTTTTGTTCAGCTCCTCCTCGATTTTTCTCTCCTCTTCCTCTTTTTCCTCGCGAGCAAAGATGTCGTCGGAGCTTAAAGCCGTCCACGCCCATACCTCATCCATGCTGTGAGAAGCAAGCGCCGGCGCGTATATGAATATCCCGGCGTTCTCCTTGGGCCATTTATCCCATCTTCCCGCCGAAAGGTCTCCTTTTTTCATAATCAGAAGACAGTATTGCTCTTTCTTCGGCAGCTGTTTGTCTTTAAACGATTTGAAATCCTTTATCTGTACCGTGTGGATGCCGTCTTTCTCCGGTCCGAGATTTATATAATTGATCTCACCGTCAAGAAGGCACTCCGTAAGATCGTACCTCTCAAGCGAGTGCCATTTAAATACTTCCGATACGTCGACGGTGTCCGCCGTTCCGCGGACGAACTTCCCGGATACGGATTTTTTATTCTTATAGTCATTTGGATTCCATTCTCCCGCCGTATACCGCCCGTCCTTTAATTCAAGGAGGCAGAATTCCCCGTACTGCGGCATATCGTCCGCTTTTATATCGTGAAATTCGTTAAAAGAAAGTGTCAGTTTTGTATGATCGCATTTAAACATGGCTTTTTACAACCTTTCAGATCTTTGATTAATTGTTATTCCGTATGATACGTACACTGCGGCTTTTATTATATGTCTTTATTGTCCGGATTTTTCTTTTGAGCTTTACGGCTCTGAGATATTTGTCTTTTGTTTTTTCAAAAGCGCGGTCAGTCTGCTTTTCAGAAGCGGGATCATTTCTTCTGTCCAGAAGACGTTATCAACTCCGCCGGAGCTCATCCCTCCGTGAGCAAACTGCTCTATTACGGCAAAATCCATATATTTGTCCGTCAGCACCTTACCGGAAAGCGAAAAATATTCTTCTTTTATCCACTTTTCAAGCTCGTCTTCCGTGATCAGGTCCATATTCTCCGCAAGCTCTTTCAGATAGTCCCAAAAATACGGATCTCCTCTGAAGCCCCACCGCTCCGGTTTCTCCTCAAATATGACAGATAGTCTCATTTTTTTGCTCCTTATGTTTTTTACAGACACGGCGGTCCGGCGTCAATCCGTCGCCGACGCCATTATAACGGCAAACCGGTCAAGCGCTTTGTCGTAGACCGTTAGGCACAGCGTACCCCACCACTCACGGCCGTCGTCGAAATAATCAGACCAGTCCGTCGTCCATTCATATACCTCAAGCTCTTCCGTTCCGTCCGGAAAAAGAGCGCCGTTCACACGGGCAAAATCCTCTTCCGTATAGCCGTTTTCATACGGCGGCTCAAAAAAAGCCTTTCTGTAATCGAGTTTTCCGTCGCGGCACTCTGACGAAAACAACTTATCAGCCGCAATTTTCTTTCCGACCGCTTTATCCGGGTCGCCTTCCCATTCCGCTCCGAGCTGTTTGAAGGCGGTTTTCAGCGCCCTGCGATGCGATTCATAACCGCAATACCGCTCGCCTTTTACTATACGGTATTCAACGGCTAAGTCCGGATATCCCTCAAGGATCGAATAAAACGGATCGTCGTCAGGCGGACACTCAGGCTCTTCCGTATCGCGTAACTGCTCCGTATTTGTGCGCACCTTCCCGGAGGCAATACCGGAGAGCGTGTCGCAAACGATCTGATCGACGAGCGCTTTGCGGCTTTTACAGCCGTAAGGTATAGCCACTACGGTGTACCATCTGCCGGGATATTCCCAGCTTTGCTGAAAATAATCCTCGACCGGGTGACGGTCGACCACCTCCGCGACGTCCGGGTGCGTTTTACGGACTATTGAGAGAGCTTCCTTATGGATCTCATCCCGAAACTCTGACGCATATTCAAGATCCTGTTTACTGTATTCCGCCATTATGACGCTCCCTTTCCTGTAAATTCACCTTTCTTTTATCAGTATCGCTCTGCACGGAGAGCCGTCTGCGCCGGACAGATTAAGCGGCGCCGCATTCAGAAAATAAACGCCCTCCGGGACTTCTGAAAGACGTATGCCCTCAAGCAAAACGACGCCCGCGCCCAACAGTACGAGATGCACCTTCACAGGTGCGTCCTCCGGTCCCACCGTCTGCGATTCGTTGCCCAATAACAGTATCCCTTTTTCGGCGAAGACCTTTGCCGCATCAGGCGACACCGTGGCTTTTCCTTTTATCAGTATCCTCTTTGACGCCTCAGGGTCACTCTCCCCGGCTTTTTCAAGGATCTTTTCCGCGTCGTCTCCCGTGACGGTACCGCTGTGCTCTGTGACGTACGCGGTCCCCGCAAACGTTTCAAGGCTTATTTCGTCAACTGTCTTTCCGCCTTTGATAAAATGGAAAGGCGCGTCCACGTGCGTTCCGTTGTGGGCGCACATACTGAAAGCCGTAAGATTGCAGACGCCGCCTTTTTCTATTGATGAAAGCGTCTTTTTTTCCGGCGCCGGGTCGCCCGGGAAAACGCAGCAGCCGAAGACCTCCTGCGATATATCATATATTTTCATTGTTATATCTCCTTTTCAGTTCCAGCCGTATATCAGAACTCCGGCAATTCCCGCAAGGAAGATGAGAATAACGGGCGAAACGTCCTTTTTTATCACCTTTTTTGTTCCGAACCGGAATACGGACAGCCCCGCGGTCAGGCATATCGCGGCGATATCGACCGAAATACTGTTTATACTTCCCACACAGTTTGTAAGTATCATATACACGCCCGTCGCAAGAATTATGCCGATGACGCAGGATTTTAACCCTTTGAGAACAGCCTGCGGGGCGTCTTTTTTGATAACGTTCTTCAAAGCCGCCGTGATCACGATCACGATAAGAAACGCGGGCAGAACGACGGCGGCTGTTGCGATGACGGCACCGGGAACACCGGCGCGGGACGATCCGATATACGTCGCCATATTTACCATAATGGGACCCGGCGTGCTTTCGCTCACCGCTATCATATAGGAAAGCTTTTCATCGTCAAGCCAGCCGAAATACAAAACGACCTCGCGTATCAGCGGTATGGCGCCGTATGCGCCGCCGAATGAAAAGCATCCGATAAGAAGAAATCCCAAAAAAAGCTCAAGGAGGATCATTTCTTCGCCCCCTTTTCCTTACGCCGTCCCGCAAGGTAAACGGCAAGGCTGACCGCCGCGGCGGCGAGCATGATCACGACAGACGACAGACGGAGCGCGAAAACGTTTATAAGCATCACCGCGGCAAACGAAACGGCGGCTATCGTTATGTTAAGCGGCTTTTTTTCCGTTTTTAAGATCATTCTGACAGCCGCGTCGGCGATCAGTATACCTACGGCGATCTTTATTCCGCGGAACGCGCTCGATACCCATTTTATCTCCAGAAAGCGGTCGAAGAAAAAAGATATGAGAAGTATTATGAGAAATGACGGCAAAATCACACCGAGCGTCGCCGCCGCGGCGCCGGGTATTCCCTTTTTCTTCATTCCGACGTACATCGCGCAGTTTATGGCGACAGGACCCGGCGTAGATTCGGCTATCACCGTGATATCCATCATCTCGTCGTGCGTTATCCATTCTTTTTTCACAACGCAGGTGCTTTCGATCAACGGTATCATTGCGTAACCGCCGCCGAAGGTAAAAAGTCCGATCCTTGCAAACGTCAGAAACAGGTCAAAAAGCGTTTTCATTCCACAGTCTCAAAAGCGGTCATTCTTTGTTCATTCGCGCGTCAGCACGATCTCCTCGCCGTCGGCGACTATGAGCCGTCCGGGAGCGTTGAAGCTCTCGGCGCGCTTTCTGTCAAACAGCTTTCCGGGCTTCATATGATAAGGTATGTTGTGCTTTGCTCCTACCGTCACGGCGCACTTTGCCGCCTCTTCGATATCCATATTGTATATCCCGTCGCAGCAGAAAAAGGCGTAGTCTATTTTCTTTAGGGCAAGATCCGGCATCTGTTTCGTTGTGCTCGTATCGCCCGAAACGTAGACGGATATACCGTCCGGGAAATAAAGGATGAAACCCACGCACTCTTTTACGTTGTGATTGCGGTTATATCCCGCTTCCGTTGCCTCGACGGAAACGAAGCCAAAGTCGAAGGTCTTATACGTCCCTCCCTCAAGCGCTTCCTTCCGGGTTATTATACGGCACCCCGGCGCTCTGTTTTTTATCTTTCCGATATCCGTGTGATCGTGATGATCGTGCGTTATAAGTATAAGATCAGCCGTTTTGTCATATCCGCCGCCGGCGTACGGGTCGACGTAGATGACCTTGCCGTCAGCTGTTATCCTCAGACTCCCGTGTCCCTGATACAGTATCTTCTCGCTCATATTACCTCCCTGTTTTTCCGGTTTATATCTGACCCGATATATATGGGTCCGATATCATATTTTCATATTCCTCCGCGTGACCTGACAGAGCTTTTTTGACGTCTATCGTATAATCCACTACGGTACAATGCGCATACGTTTCGTCATAGTATTCTCTGATCCTGACGCCGCCGAGCGCCTCCATCGTCTTCCATGAAGCGGGATTGTCAAGATCTGCGTCAAGAAATACGCTTTTTATGCCGTAATTATCGCACACCTTCAAGCCGAGATACAGATTTATTTTATTATAGCCTTTTCCGCGCTCAGAAGGTCTTATTGAATAACCTATATGACCGCCGTAACGGCTTAATCTTTCGTTCAGCGCAAGCCTTATATTGATCATACCGACGATTTTGTCATCGCTCTTTCTCACAAGGAAATATGTCCTTGCCGGTACTTTTTCTTCATTCGGTTCCCTGACGTAATCCCCGCTCAGCTTCATAAGCCATCCGTCATAATCGTCAAGGTATCTGTGAAGCCCGCCCGTGCCGTTTATATCGGAGTTGTATTCATGAAATTCTCTTATATAATCTATCGCATCGTCTTTTCTTTTTATGCCCGGCACCTCAAAAAAGAGTTTTTCCATATTCCGATCCCTCTTTATTCCGACGTTTTTTTGATACTCTTTTACCGTTCTTTACGACTCGTTGACAAGCTTTCCCGTCATATGCTCGATCTTAAGCGAAAGGCAAAGAACTCTCGGAAAAGCGTTTTTGAGCTCTCTTTGAAGATATTCTTCATCGTCCGTAAACTTTTTTGTGAGATTGGTGCAGATCTCTTTCTTCTTATCCTCGTCGGAAATTATGCTCATCCTGCCGAAAATTACTACGCTTCTTATATTGAGCGCCCATTCCCCGTCTTTCCGGTATCCCTCGTCCATAACGCAGTAGCTGACCTTGTCGCATGCGGTGACGGCGTCGATCTTATGACCCGTCTTTGCGCAATGGAAATATACCGTATTATCTTCTTTTGAATACCAGTGATCCATCGGGATACCGTAGGGATAACCGCCGTCTCCGATAACGGAGAGAACTCCTCTCGGCTGTGATCCGAGGATGCTTATGCACTCCTCTTCGCTGATCTTTTGCCTGATTCTTCTCATTTCTCTGAACATATATTTTACCGTATTACTCTTTCCGAACTTTCAAGCTCCTTTGCCGCGGCGGTTTGTTCAACAAACCGGCGGTTTATTATAATATAACACAAATATTTGAATTTTTCAATCAAACGATAATAAATCATATATATTATCAATTATTTTAAAAAAGGGGTGAAATGTGATTGACTTTTTCCGTTTTTGTTGTATAATTACCGTTGCAATACGCTTACTCATATAAAAAAGAGAAAATGCGTTTGCCGTCGGGGAAACAGCGCAAAACGCGGCGTGATCCGACTGCCGGCGCAAAAAAAAGCTCAAAAACACTCCGGGAGTACATTATGAAAAAAATCATGGTTTCGCTGTTATTGGTTTGTTTACTGACAAGTCTTACGGTTCACGCCGAAGGCGAAGAATGGCAGTTCACTTTTTTCGGTACGAACGTCGGAAAGGACAGAAACGTTCTTATCTCCTCGGGCATCGGGATAGAAGAGCCCGTTTCATTGGGGTCGGCGCTTTTTAACGAGGACGGCTCCGTCAAGAAAAAAGGCGGCAAATTCGTTGCAGATTCGCCCGCAGACGGCGGCAGCTATTATTACACCACCATAGATCCCGCAAAAGAGAATTTTGTCCTGAAGGCGGATATAACCGTAGACGCGATAAACCCGACGCCCGACGGTCAGGAAGGTTTTGCGCTTATGGTCAGGGACAAGATGTTTGCAAAAGGAGAAACGGGAAGCCGTATGGCCAACCTCGTCTCCGTTTGCGGCACAAAGCTTCCGACAGGCGGCGTGAACGTGGGCGACGAGGTAAAGGATACTATCGGTATAAGAGCGTACTCCGGGATACGCACGGAGGAAGCGTCCGACGAAAACAACACCAGGGTAACGCGATACGGCTGGTACAGAGACGGCGACGGCAATCCGGGGCTGATCAAGCAGGGCGAGACGTACAGACTTCGCCTGGAAAAAACGGACTATGCATATATCGCTTCTCAGTACGCCATAAAAGAAGACGGCTCGGACGGCGAGCTCCTCGGTTCGTATACGTATTTTATTCCCGCTGAAGACGAGACCAAAAAGACCGTCGGAAGCTATGACGAGCTGGATGATCCGATGACGTATCAGGAGGAAGATAAGGCGTACGTCGGACTCGTTGTTGCAAGAGGTCTGAACGGTACGTTCAAAAATATATCATTCAGTAAAAGTCAATGGAACGCGGAGGGATGGCGTCCTCAGGATACAGAGTACGTCGATCCCGAATATTCGATCAAAAGTCCTTCGACCTGCGGCGGCGATCAGTATGAGCTGAGCTTTATTGCAAATGCCGACGGCAAGGCCGACGTATACCGCGACGGTGTTTCGCTCGATAAAAACGTCAGAATAACCGCGAAAGCCCTCTGGTCCGGCAAATACGAAATGCCGACGGATGAAGCTGTTTTCACGGTCCGCTTCACACCGGACGAGGATTACCATATAAGCACGTTCAGAATGCTGAACAGTTATGAAACAAAGGATCTGACGGTAAGCGTCGTAAGAAGAAACCTCGGTAAAGACGATATAATATACGTAAAGCCCGACGGAAAACCGGAAAACGGCGGTACGTCATATGATGACGCGGTGGACGTGCAGACGGCTTTTGATTATTCAAAGCCGGGCGACACGATCCTTCTCACAAGCGACGTATATGAGTTTACGGAAGGCATATCTATAAACAGAGGAAGAAACGGCACGGAAGAAGCGCCTATCGTACTGACGACCGTCGACGGTAAATTCGCAACGTTCGATTTCAAGGGCGTCGGAGCCGGTTTCAACGCGTCCGGCAACTACTGGAAAATGAGCTTCATAAACGTCACGAACTCAGCCGACTGGAAGTCGGGTCTGGATCTGTTCGGAAGTCACAATACGCTTGAGAGGATGAATTTTTACAACAACGGCTCAACGGGGCTTGCGGTCACGACCTTCTCAAACCCGACGACTGAAATGCTGCCGGCGTACAACAGGATCATAAAATGCACATCGATGAACAATGCGGACAGCGCGCTTGAGGACGCGGACGGTTTCGGTCCCAAGATAAAAGTCGGCGAGGGCAACGTATTTGAGGAATGTATAGCCGCGTACAACGCGGACGACGGCTGGGATCTGTTTGCAAAGATAACTCCGGGGCAGATCGGCAAGGTTACGATAAACAACTGCATCGCATATAAAAACGGCATAATAATGGTGAAAGAGGGCAGCTCAAGGACCGGCTTCACGCTTGCCGAGGTATTCTGCGACGACAACGGAAATCTGAGCTTCGGCGAGGGCGTTGAGATGGAAGCCGGAAACGGAAACGGATTCAAAATGGGCGGTTCCAACCTGCCGGGCGACCACGTTCTTATGAATTCTTATTCATACGAAAACAAGGCGAAGGGTATCGATTCCAACTCCTGCTCCGACATCAAGGTCGAAAACTCGATCTCTTACAACAACGGCGGAGCGAACGTCGCGTTCTACACGGAAAACAAAAACGCGGCGACGGACTTCGGCGCACATAAGGTCATAAGCTACAGAAAAGGCGATACAACGGAGGTATCCGAAAACATCCGGCTTCAGGATCAGGACGAAGCGGCGGTTTACGGAACGGACAATTACTACTGGGATCCCGAAGCAAAAACGTCAAGGAACACCGAAGGCGAAACAGTAACCGACGATTGGTTCGTAAGTCTTGACACTTCCCTTGTCCCGACAAGAAACCCGGACGGTACGATAGACAGACACGGTCTGTTGGACCTCGTATCCGGGCAGTCTCAGCCGGACGACGAAACGGACGTTCCGGGCGACGATACAACAGATCCTTCACCCGAAACGGGCGAAGGTACCGATCCTTTGATATACGCCTCCGTCATGGTACTGTCTTCTCTTGCGGCGGTCGTACTGATCAAAAAAAGCAAAAGAGCATAACGGTATAAACAAACGGTAAAGCACCGCCGTATCAAAGCAAAGCCTTTGATACGGCGGTATTTCATTTACTTTATAAAGCGGTTTTTCGTCAGGCTTTTACCGCTTTTTTCTTTTTCTTCATTGCAAACGTCATTATCAGCGCGGTCCCGATCGCGCCGACTGCCATACCGCCTATGCCGAGTATCGCGGCGCCGCCGGGCGAGAAGATCGATCCCGTCGTATTAAAGCCGTTTGATCCGGAGGCGTTAAGCTTGTAATAAACGTAGATCTCGGG
>CACZOH010000284.1 GCA_902782785.1 uncultured Ruminococcus sp.
GAAGCAAATTTAGCCGGGCGAAGCCCAATTTAGCTCGCCGCAAGGCGAATTTAGCTGCGGTGTACTTCCTTACGAAGTACACCGCAACGGTTCTTTTTTAATTTGTAAACAATTATTATAAAGTATTGCAAATCCGCATAAAATAGTGTATAATCGCTTTAATACAATTTTAAAAGGTTGGATATCGTTTTGAAAAAATTCAGATGGGGGATTTTTCTTTCTTTATCTGCCGTTTTGCTTGCGTTATGCTCCTGTACGCGGCAGGACGCACCCGAAAGCACGACCGTGACCGATACGGAAACGGAGATAAAACAAACGGCGGCGGTGGAGGAGAATAAGGAATACCGGGAGCTTTTTGATAAATACAAGGAGTGCAACGAGCAGTATTTCAAAAACACGGAGGCGGCGGTAAATACGCTTCTGGGGCAGAGATACGCCTACGCCATAACCGCTTACGAGCACAGCCGGACGTTGTCCGAGATAGCGGAAATGTTCTTTGACGATATATCGGAAAACACGCTCAACATATATTTCGCCCTGCGCGGATTTGAAGATAAGGAATACACCGTAAAGGATACCGAGGCGGAATATAAATGCAAAAAGAAGGAAGACGAATACGTTTATCGCGTATCGTACGATACAGACAAACAGAGCTTTGAAATAGTCCTTTACGTAAACGGAGAACTGAAGGACAGCTTTAAGTGCGAGATGAGCGACGGTACGCTTACAAAGAACTGCTACAGCGGCACGCTCCAGCGCACGTTCATCAGCCGTGTAAATAAGGACGGCACATCAAAAATAGAGTGGTATGATGATTACGTTGAAAATATACCGGAGACAGACGACGAGGATCACGGATACGTGGTGTACGACGGAATAGCGCTTTCCGGTGTGATCAAATAATAAAAAAACGCCCGCGCGGCGTTTTTTTATTATACCGTATAAAAAATATTCAAATTCCTTATATACGGGTCGTTTATTTTATCGTTTACGGAATATGCGTGCTTTTCAAGGTCGCCGCAGACGGCGTCCGTGAGATTTTGATCCTGAAGCACCGCTATGACGGATGACGCGATATCCTCTATGATATAGTATTTCGTCTCCGCCAGACTTTCCGTATTCTCCGACGTCATTAAAAATTCAAGCGTGTCGTGAAGCGATGACAGAACGGGAAGAGAAGAGAGGGCGCGGAAGGACCATTTATAGTAAGGCATATAAACGCTGTTCAAAAGGAACACCGCGCCGAGACTCGCTTTGACGAATTCAAACACCGCAAGCTGCGCGGCGGCGGTCTCGTTATGCTTTATACAGCGGTTGTAATTGTACTGACCGGACTGCGCCATGACTATAAGGCTGCCCGCAAGCCGTTTTTTGCGCACGTCGTCGGGCATTTTTGATAAGCAGTCTCTTATGCGCGTAACGTCGCCTTTGCCGTCGTAAAAGATCTCGCCGTTCGTCGCCTCGCAAAGCGCGTATTCGGGGATCTTAAGCCACGCGTCGGTCTCGAGCTCGCCGTTTTCCGAGCCCGTTTTTTCACGGAAAAACTCGTTCGTTCTCAAAACGCCGTGGCGGCTTCCGCCGACGGGACTGACGGTCTGCCGTTTAAAGCCCAAAAATTCCTTCGGAAGCTTTGCGTAAGCGCGTTCAAGCTGAAACGCCGCGCGTCTGTCTACCGTCTCCTCAGAGGGCAGGAATATGCAGAAGCCCGGTTCAAAATCGTGATCATGCGATATCTCGTCGTCATATCCGAAGCACTCCGAGCCGGACCCGCATAATCCGACTGCGATATAGGGCAAAAGCTCCGGAAAACCGGATTCAAGCATCGGCTTTCCGTATTCGTTATAGTATCGTCTGGATAATTCAAGACCTTTCATATATTTTTTTTGACGTCTCCCTCAGTTCGTTTGCATAGATGAAATATCCGTAGTATTCAAACGTCGGCGCGCATTTTTCGCACACGAAAGCGTAGTAACCGTTCCGCTGAAGCGTCGGCGCGTCGATCAGCGCTTTTGCACGCTCGATACAGTCGGAGATGAACTCCTCAGCCTTCTCAAGTCCGATCTGCGCTTCCTTGGCGTTTGCCATATTCAGATACGTTATCGCCGCCTCAAGCTCGCCGCCGCGCTTGTTCGTCATTATATCGAGCGCCTTGCCGTAATACGACAGCGCCTCGTCGTAACGCGAAAGATCCGCAAGCGAAAGAGCCATATTGTTGTATAAGCCGGCTAACCTGCCGTCGTTTTTGTCTAAGGTGTTTTCGTATATCTCTTTTGCCTTTAAAAACCACGGAAGCGCCGCGTCCGACATTTTGAACGTTTTATATACCGTCGCCGTGTTTACGTACGACGTACCGGCGGACGCCTGTCCTTCGATACCGAGTTTTGATATGAGCGAAAGCGCGTGCTCAGACGCGTCGATCGCCTCTGCGGATCTGCCCGTCTTGCGGAAGTAACCCATCATTTCGTTATAAACGGTGAACTGTCCGCGCAGATCGTTTCCCGCCGTCGCCTCGTCCAACCAGTATTTAAGGTGTCTTTCCGCGCCGTCGTAATCGTTTCTGCCGTAATATTCGTCAAGCTTTTCTATGAACCGCCGTGTGTTTATCGGCGAAACGCTCTTGTCGTCCATACACAAAAGACACTCGGGCTCCTCGTAGTCCTCGGGCTTCAATATCTTTACGTTATCCATAACGTTTCCTTTCCGTTACATACCGCTCTCTCTGCCGCAGATCAGAACTCTATATGGAAGACCATGATCTGACTGCGTTCTTTTTCAAAGTGCTTTTTTATGTTTGCGTTCGCTTTGGCGCCGATCTTTTTGATGACCGCGTCAAGATTTCCGGCGGTCTCCGAATTCATAACGGAGTAATTGGAGCAGCGTATAAGTATATCGTGACTTTGCATTTCACCTTTTCCCAAACGCATTTTTATCAGACTGTTTATTTTCGGATTTTCCGAAAACCACAAAAGCTCGGGTTTGCACGGCTCGCGTCTGTCCGCAAAATGAGTTTCCGCCATTATATATCGGTCGGATTTCTCGTAGGAGTCCGATTTGTCCGTGGCGGATGCTTCCGCTTTTACGTAATTCAAAGCGTTTGCTGAGGTCGAAGCGCTGCCTTCTCTTTGACTTTTTATCGTTTTGGTGTCCGTCATCTCGACTCTGAAATACTTTGCGCCGAGATCGTACGCCACTTGTTCAAGCTCGGCGGCGCGCGCGTTCTGCACCTCGAGGAAAAGCTCGTCCACCATTATATACTGATTCGGAATATGCGGATTTTCGTAGTATATCGCGTTGCATTGAACGCTCGGCGTGAACGTGATGCCGCTTGATTTTACAAACGTATTGTATAACTGTAAGACCTCAAGATTATCTATCTTTTCACGCCAGCCGACAGCGCCGTCGCACAGCTTTTCGTTCGCTCTCACAACGCTGTCAACGATTTTTATTACGCTCGGAAGATTGAAACCGGGAGCGTTATACTGAGATTCAAAAACGGGATTGAGCATTTTAAGCTTTAATCTGTCCACCGTGTTTATACCGAAATTCTGTATTTTCGCTCCGGCGTTAAGCGCAAAATCAAATACGTCTTTTTTGCCCGTTATTTCTTTATATATCTCCTCCTGAAGATATAATGTGGAGGTGCTTTTGTCTTTCCATACGAGCTTAGCAAATATTACGACTTTATCAGCGTCCTCTTTTGCGGACGAAGCGTAAAGCGGCAAGGTGCCGGTGAGCGTTCCGATAAAGGTTTTGGCGGTCGATTTGACTTTATTAACTTTAGAGGATGAGATATTATTGCTTGACGGCAGTTTTATAAAGCTGTCATACGTGTCATTTGACAAACGCAGGCTTCCTATATAGCAGCCGTCTTCTTTCTTAATGATCTTTTCGCCCGTATATAAGCCGTCTATGACGGAATTTATCTCAAATTCGTTTTTGATCGTGATATCCTCCATAACGTCCTCCTTTTTAATAAGCAACAAGCTGAGATTTTATGGGGTCTCAGCTTGCTTTGTTTTATTCGCCCTTGTAATTGCTGTCGGAATCCACTTTATCCTCTTTATCCTCGTCCTGCGGGTTTCTCGTAAAGGGATTGTTCGGCTTGGGCTGATGCTCGCGGTTCTGATGCTCGCGCTTTTCGGCGGCTTCCTCGTCGTGTCTGCGGGCTTCTTCCTCAAGCTCGGCGCGGCGCTTGTTTTCCTCCTCGCTCTTGCGGCGCTTTTCGGCGTTTATTTCCTCAAGCTCCTCAAAGGTGGGTGTGCCGGACATCGCGGCTTCAAACTGATCGCCGTCCATGGTCTCGTATTTCAGTAAGAACTGCGCTATGAATTCAAGCTTATCCATATGCTCGTTCAGTATCTTCTCGCATCTCTCATACGCTTCGTCGATTATGCGCTTGATCTCACTGTCTATCTCAGCCGCGGTCTTTTCGGAATAATGCTTGTCGGATGAGAAATCCTTGCCGAGGAACACCTCGTCGCTTGAATGATCGGAATAAACGACGGAGCCGAGCTTTTCGCTCATACCGTATTTAGTCACCATGCTTCTCGCGCGGTTTGTGCAGCTTTGCAGATCTCCGGACGCTCCGGTGCTGAGGTCGTTGAATATGAGCTGTTCGGCAACTCTGCCGCCGAGGTCAACGACTATCTGTTCCTCAAGTTTGGTCCTTGACAGATAGTACATATCCTTTGCCGGAGGCAAAAGCGTGAAGCCGCCGGCTTTGCCCGCGGGGATTATCGTTATATACGTTACCTTGTCTACGTTTTTAAGGTAGTACGCCGCAACGGCGTGACCCGCCTCGTGATACGCGGTGACCTTGTTTTCAAATTCAAGTCTCTGCTTTGAGACCTTTCTCGTGCCAACTATCTGGCGCAGCGTCGCTTCCTCAAGGTCGTTCTGACCTATGAGAGATTTGCCCTTGCGCGCGGCGAGCAGCGCCGCTTCGTTTAAAATGTTTGCAAGGTCCGCTCCCGTGAAGCCGACGGTCGTCTGCGCTACCTTTTCAAGATCAACGCCTTCCTCAAACGGTTTTCTTCTGGCGTGGACCTTCAGTATCTCAAGTCTTCCCTTAAGATCGGGGTAGTTTACGGTTATCTGTCTGTCAAAACGTCCGGGGCGGAGAAGCGCGGGGTCGAGTATATCGGGACGGTTCGTCGCCGCTATAACTATTACGCCCTCGTGCGTGCCGAAGCCGTCCATTTCAACAAGCAGCTGGTTCAGCGTCTGCTCGCGTTCGTCGTGACCGCCGCCGAGGCCCGCGCCTCTGTGACGTCCGACCGCGTCTATCTCGTCTATGAACACGATGCTCGCGTTGTTCTTTCTCGCCGTGTCGAACAGGTCGCGCACGCGGCTTGCACCGACGCCGACGTACATTTCAACGAAATCCGAGCCGGATATGGAATAAAACGGAACGCCGGCTTCGCCCGCGACAGCCTTGGCAAGCAGCGTCTTACCCGTTCCGGGAGGGCCTACGAGC
>CACZOH010000285.1 GCA_902782785.1 uncultured Ruminococcus sp.
CGCCCATGCTGTAGAATTTCATCATATCGGAAAAACGTCTGTCCTGCTCGTCCTCGTTCATTATGGCGGGCGTCTTTTCGTCCTTCAGCGCTGCGTAAACGACCTCAAGGTCCTTGTTGTCAGAGACCTTTTTGAATATCTTTGTCAGCTTCTCGTTATTCTCCGCTTCGCCGTTTTTAAGCGTATCGTCCACGCTTGAGTCGACGCGGAAGAATTTTACGCCCTCTCTGTTCATCTCGACGGTCGAGATGAACTGCGTATCGAGCGTATGCTCAAGCAATAACACCTCTATCCCCTCGGCCTCGTACATACCTATATACTGAGCCTGTACCTTTTTGTCCGTGGCGTAATATATCTTGTTTTCGTGCTTTTCCTTTGCTTTTTCAAGATACTCGTCAAGCGTAGTCAGTTTGCCGTCTGTCGCGGACGGGAAAAGAATGCTTTCCTTTACCCTGTCGTAGAATTTCTTATCGCGTATGCAGCCGTATTCCACGAATATTTTGATATCCTCATATATTTTCTCGTAGTTTTCACGGTCGGTGTTCATCATACCATTCAGCTTGTCCGCGACCTTTTTGACTATATGCGCGGCGATCTTTGTGACGTAGCCGTTGTTCTGCAGATAGCTTCTTGAAACGTTCAGCGGCAGCTCGGGGCAGTCGAGGACGCCGCGGAGCATAAGCAGAAATTCCGGTATGACTTCCTTTATATTATCTGCGACGAAGACTTGATTGTAATAAAGCTTTACCTGTCCCTCAATCGGTTCAAATTCCGAATTGAGCTTCGGGAAATATATGATGCCCTTGAAATTGAGCGGATATTCCGCATTTATATGGACCCAGAACAGAGGATCTCTGTAGTCGTGGAAGACTTTTTTGTAAAACGCCTTGTAATCGTCGTCCGTGCATTCCGACGGCTGCTTCATCCAGAGCGGTTTGGTATCGTTTACGGGCTCGGGCGCTTTTCCGTCCTTGTCTTTGTCCTTATCCTCTTTTTCTTCTTCGTCCGCGTTTTTGAAATATATCGGGATCGGCATAAAGGAGCAGTATTTATCGAGTATATCCTTTATTTTGAATTCCTCAAGCAGCTCTTTTTCATCCTCGGAGATCTTCATTATCACGGAGGTACCGCGCTCTGATCTGTCGCAGTCAAACGTCTCGTATTCTCCGTCGCTGTTGCAGACCCATTTCACCGCGGGCGCGTCGGTATACGACTTCGTCTCGATCGTGACGGTATCGGATACCATGAACGAGGAATAAAAGCCGAGACCGAAGTGGCCTATTATGCCCTTCTGCGGTTTGCCGCTGTCGTCCTTTTCGTATTTCTGTATGAATTCAACGGCGCCGGATAACGCGATGTTGCAGATATATTTTTCAAGCTCCTCCGCCGTCATTCCTATGCCGTTGTCCGTGACGGTAAGCGTGCCCGCCGTTTTGTCAAGCACAACGTCTATTCTGTAATCCTGTTCGGGCAGGGATATCTCGCCCAGGGAATCGAGCCTTTTCAGCTTGGTTATGGCGTCGGATGCGTTTGACACTATCTCACGCAGAAATATATCCTTATCCGAATAAAGCCATTTTTTGATTATCGGGAACAGATGCTCGGAATCAACCGATATTCCGCCTTTTTTTATGTTTTCGCTCATAATTAAGCCTCCTTTATTTTTTGTCATCAATATATTGTACAATTAAATTTGGCTGTTTTCAACAACAAAATATGAATTTTCCGTTATTGCATAAAAGACCGCGGACGGGTCAATAATCACGCCAAAGCAAAAGAAAGGAAATCATTATCATGGATGAAGAAGAAAACGTAAAAAAGCAGGAAGGCGTGGGGCTGATAATATATATCGCGCTTGCGGTGATAATCGCCGCCACGCTTATAATATCCGTGGTCGCCGCCGTAAACAGAAGGAAGCGCAATAACGCCGTGACGGACGTGACGGATACGGAGCAGACGACGCAGACGGAAACGACGCGCAGGCTCCCGTCGGTGATACCGCACGCGGTAAAGCCGTCTGAGGACACGGAAAAGGCGAAGAACGAGCCCGCTCCCGTCGTGACGGAGCAGGTAACGACCGCGCCGGAGACGACGGAGAAGACCGAGCCCACCTCGGCAGAGCGCGTCTACGTGATACCCGTGCGCGGATACGTGTTAAAGGATTACACCATGGATATGCCCGTTTATTCCGTGACGATGGAGGACTATCGCGTCCACAACGGAACGGATCTTTCGGCTGATTTGGGCGACCCCGTCTACTCGTTTTCCGACGGTACGGTCTCAAAGATCTACACCGATCCGATGATGGGACAGACGGTCGAGATAGATCACGGAGACGGGCTCGTTTCGGTATATCAGAACCTGCAGATAAATCTGCCGGACGGGATAGAGGTCGGAGCCGGGGTAGCGGCGGGCGAAATCATAGGCGCCGTGGGCGAAACGTCGCTTATCGAATGCGCGGAGGTGCCGCATCTGCACTTCTCCGTTTACAGAAACGGCGTCCCGGAGCCGCCGTCCGATTATTTGGGCTCGATACGGTTTACGGAGGAATAAAACTCTTTTCCTCGAAGAGCGGGAGGCTGACCGGAAAGGCGCCCTCTCAGGGGCGCTGTCATGCCGGTAATTCCCGTACGGCTGAAGGAGTTTGAACAAATAAACAAATCAGGCTGTCACCAGCCTGATTTGTTTATCTGATCGTTGTTATTTCTTCTTTTTTACAACTTTGAGTATTATGAAGACGATAACCGCAATGACTACTACCGCGCCGCAGATGATGCCTATGATAAGGCCGATGTTTGCGCCGCCGCCCTGATTGTTGTTGTTCGTCGTGGTCGGGGCCTTCGTCGTTCCGGGAGCCTTATCGGTCGCCTCGGCGGTCGTCTGTTCGGGCTCCGTGGTCTTTTCGGTCTCGGTCTGTTTCTGCGTTTCGGGCTCGGTCTC
>CACZOH010000286.1 GCA_902782785.1 uncultured Ruminococcus sp.
CATTTAAGACAGCCGAAGGGGCTGAATACACTGTACTGTACAAAACCTTGTCTGTGCTGCTCAGACTGGTATTTTGCAAACTGGGTGCGCGATTTCGTACAGTGGGAGGTACTGCGCTGTATAGCTGAGTCTGAGGCTCTTTGCACTCCGTGGGAAGAGATAGATCCGGAGCTTGACTGGGTGACGTATATCGAGGGCGTTACGACAGGCGCGTTCAATTTTATGGGAGACCATAAGAAAAACAACTGGCGGCCGCACAACATACCCGATACGCTTTTCGCGTACGAGCGGGGAGAATACGACGGATGTTATTCCGATACGCTCAATTCCGTCACGGGAAATACGGGCGGTATGTTCATACATCCGTCTGCGATAGCGGACTGCATTTATATTGTTAAGAACAAGAAAAAATAAAAATCGGGGCTGTCGTTAAGACAGCCCTGATGGATTGTTTTGAGCTCTGTTACCGCAGATCGGTCAGCGTTATCGTCGCCACGCCTACGCCTCCGTCGGAGCGGAAGATCTCCGGCGCCACGGAAGACGCGCAGGTCGTTGCAAAATACATCACCGTATACGTTCCGTCTTCATTCTGCTTTATCTCGCCCGTACCGTTCTCCGTTGCGATGCCCAGAAAGAAAACTTTTTTGTTCAGTTCATTTCTCGGATCGTCCTGATCTACCGAGGCGAAAAGAAGGGCGCTGCTTCCCGCGAATTTCAAGCCGTCGCGGCTGAACTGGAGCGTAGGCGCGTTTGTGTTCTTTTCCGAGTCGAACGTTATGCGGAAGAATATGCGTTCTCCGTTTTTATCCGTCAGATATCCTATCTGATTTCCTATCTCCGCAAAGCCGCTCGTCGATTCCTTGTCTTTATACTCAAATCTTGTCGGATCGGCGGATCTTATGCGTATATAACCGCAGAACTGACCGTTCACAAAATGTCCCGTATACATCCAGAACGGCTTGCCGTCCGGATCGTCCGCTACGTAAATGACCTCCTCGTGATTGAAACCTATTTCGGGATTTTCGCATATTATCGCGGGTTCATCAGTCTTGCGCTCCCAGTTTATGCCGTCGTCGGAGGCTGCATAGCCTATTTTGTCGCCGTAATTGCCCTTGGGAGTCGTGTATGAGCATTGCCAGTACATATGATATTTGCCGTCGACGTACAGTACCTCGGGCTCAAGCGTGTTGTCGCTCCACCATTCGTCTATTCCGAGCTCCATACCGAGATAAAACATCGGTTTATCTATATATCTGTACCAGCTGCGTCCGTCCTTTGACGTGGAAAGCATTACGTGGTCGCCGTCGCTGTTTTCATAGTTATTGTCTTTCCAGCGGCATCCGGAATAAAGTCTGTATTCGCCGTTGACCTTCATGCCGAAAAGGGAATAGTCGTATGCAAAATCGCCGTTGTTGAAATAAAGCGCGTTATGCAGCCTGTTGTTTACCGTACCGTAACCGATAAGGTCTGCGGCGCCGTTGCCGGTAACGTCTCCCGCGCAGACGTTCTGCGGACAGGCTCTCGCCTCAAATTCACATTCCGAATAAAGGTTTTTGTTGTCCGTTTCCGTCCCGAAGGTCCCGTCGCCGTGTCCGAATACAGTCAGCGTTTTATACGTATCTCCGTTTTTAATCAAATACAGGATATCCGCGTATTTATCGCAGTTGAAATCCGCGCAGAGGACTTTTTCATAATCATCCGCCGCGGGCTTTATCTCTTTTTTTGAGGTTTTTTCAAAGTCTTCACCCTTGCTTCTGTAAACCGTTACGGACGCGCCTTTGACTGTCAGAAGATCATAGATACCGTCACCGTCCGCATCGCCGCAGAGAAGCTCGCCGTCGATGCCGTCAATTCTGAAAGAGGAGAGAGTAAAGCCGTTTTCCGAGCCGCGGTATATTACGATCTCGCCGTTTTTGGTAAATAGAATATCGTTATACCCGTCGCCGTTAAGGTCGCCCGCGCCGCATAGCTTTGCACCGCCGCCTATTTCAAAGCTGAAAAGCTTGTTTGCGCTGTATTTGTTGTTTGTGTCAAAAATGTACGTCTGGTCTTTTTTCATAACAGCAGTCACCGTATAAGCGGAAAGAACGCCGTCTTTATACGTTATAACGTCGGACAGCGCGTCTCCGTTAAGGTCGGCGGAGGCAGACTGCGCGTTGAAGTCGCCCGAACAGTTGACGGTCTTTGCGGTGAACGCGGCTGCCGCTACGGTAAAGGGGCGGTGTATCGCCGAATGCGCGCCGTAAAACGTGCTGTCGTATGATACGCCTAATTTCAAGCTGCTTATTTTGACATCGCCCGATCTCACTGTCTCCTTTTCACGGTATACGGGCGCCATTTCGCAGACGACGTTTTCCGCAAGGTCAAGCGGTACCGGTAAAGGCTCGGTCTCCGTCTCCGTCTCCGTTTCTTTTGCCGTTGCGGCAGGTTCCGTCTCCGTATGCGCGGCCGTGGTGTCGGAAGGCGTCGTATTGCACGAAGTCAGAAGGATCATTATAACAAGAATGAGGGCTGTTATTATTTTTGTCTTCATATATTGTACTCCCGCTTATTTTAAGATCTCATCTATTACCCTTTTTACGTTTTTATAAAACACTTTGTCCGCCTGATCTTCGGAAAGACCTCTTTCTACGAGCTTATCCCAGAGCATCGGCGCGTACGACGGATCCCTTACCTCCAGTTTTCTTGAATTTATACCGTCGTAATCGGAACCGAGACCGACTATGTCCTCGCCTCCGACTTTTATGAAATGAAGCACGTGATCCGCAAAGTCATCGGCGGTTATGCGCTCTGCGCCCGCTTTTATGAACGCCGGGCAGTAATTCAAGCCGGAGACTCCGCCGTGCTCCGCAAGTATCCTTATCATATCGTCCGTCAGATTTCTCGTATGACCGCAAAGTTCGCGGCAGTTTGAATGAGAGGCGATGAACGGACCCTTTACGACGTCAGCCACGTCGTAAAACGATTTGTCCGAGCTGTGAGAAACGTCGACTATCATACCGAGCTCGACCATGTATTCGACGATAGCCTTACCCTTTTCGGTCAAACCGTGCTCCGTGTCGGGAGATACGCTGCCGTTGTTCATGTCTATCAGATTGGGATGACCGAGGCTGTTTTTAAAATTCCACGTTATGTTCATCATACGTGCGCCTCTGTCGTAGAAGTGCCTGAGCTTTTCGGGATCGCCTTCGGTGCATTCACCCTCCTCAAGCGTCAGAAGCGCAGATATTCTGCCTGCGGCCTCATTCTTATCAATATCCGCTTTGCACAAAACCGGCGCGATATATTCCTTGTTTTTTTCAAGTTCCTCATAATACACGTCTATAAGCTCGTTTGCGTGTCCGTACGCGTCTTTGTAATGTCCCAGATGCGTGAACATCGCAAAGCACTGTATGTAAGCACCGCCCGCGATCAGACGCTTTATATCTATGTCAAGATCGTTTTCATAAAGCGAATACGGCTTTCCGTCGCGTTTTTTATAATACAGCTCCGACACGGTGTCGCAATGCATATCGATAAATTTGTGTTTCATATGATACCGCCTTTTAAAAGTTTTTTCAATTATACCATTATAAATAAATTTTGTCAAGATAAAGCGAGGTTTTATTATGATCAAATACGTTATTTTAATTTATTTCCTTATTATTTCCCTCATAAGCGTGATCGTCACGGTACATGATAAGAACGCGGCGAAAAAGAGCAAATGGAGAGTAAAGGAAAGCACTCTTCTGCTCCTCGGCTTCATAGGAGGAGCCGCGTTTATGTTCATGACGATGCTTATAATAAGGCATAAAACGAAGAAGGCAAAATTTATGGTGCCGCTGCCGTTGTTCGCGGCGATACATATTGTCGCACTTGTCCTTGCGTTTATGTATCTTTAATACCGATTTTGGCACTCGTATTGTCGAATTTACACATAATTCATAAATATCACAAATAAAATCCTTGATTTTCGGCGCGATTAGTGGTACATTACATTCAAAGATTAGCACTGATATGTTATGAGTGCTAATTTGAAAGGAGACAATATGGCGTACGGAGATGAATTATCACCGCGTAAAAAGCAAATATTAAAAGCGGTTATCGACGCGCATATTCAGCTTGGCGAGCCCGTCGGGTCAAAATACCTCACGGCTTCAACGGACATAGGTTTTTCCTCCGCGACGATAAGGAACGAGATGGCGGAGCTTGAGGAGCTCGGTTACCTTGAGCATCCGCACACGTCGGCGGGCAGAGTTCCGACAACGCTGGGCTACAGATTTTACGTAGACAGCCTGATGAACGATTACGCGCTCACGGCAAACGATCTGAGCATCATAAACAAGCTTCAGCAGATAAAGATGACGGAGCTTGACAGGATACTTCAGACCGCCAGCAAGCTTACGGCTGCTGTAACGAATTACACGGGCGTGGCGGTAAAACCGAGACAGACGTTTTCCGCGGTAAAGTATTTCAGAACGGCGTATATAGACGAGAATAATTTCGTCGTATCGTTTATAATGGACGACAATCAGGTAAAATCCAAATTCGTAAACGTACCGATAGAAGTAAACGACGAGGTGCTCAATACGCTATGCGGCGTGCTGAACAACAATATTTCCGGCAGATCGAGCGAATCGATAACGCTTCCGATGATAATGAAGATGCAGTCGGAAATGGGCGAGTACGAGGCGCTGATCCCCGCGGTGATGAAATGCGTGTATGAGATAATCGGCGACGTCGGCGTGGATAACGTCCATATAGACGGCGTTGAGAATATGCTCGAGTATCCGGAATACGCGGATACCTCAAAGCTCCGCGAACTGTTGTCGCTCTTTGAAAAGAAGGAGGATCTGGTCGAGCTTGTCCAGGGCTCCGATACGGACAGCGTTTCGGTCTATATCGGCGGTGAGGAGGATACGCCCGTAGTGAGCAATTCCTCGATAATAGTAAAGCCGCTCAAGCGCAACAACAATATTGTCGGCGCGATAGGCGTCGTGGGTCCGAACAGAATGGAATATCCTAAGGTAGTCAAAATCGTTGATTACGTAGCAGATATGATAAACCGTCTGCTTTCGTCCAATACGTTGACCGACGGTGAGCAAAAAAAGAAAGAAGGAGACGGAGATGGATAACGAAGAAAAGACGACCGGAACCCCCGAAGAGGAAGAAATAAAACAGGAGCCTCGGGAGGAGGAAGAAAAGGAAGAGGAATTATCCGGTAAAGAAAAAAGAAAATTAGGCAAACAGCTGAAGGAGCTTGAAAGCAAGCTTCAGAAAGCCGAAAAGGAGCAGGACAAGGCGAAGGAGGCGCTGGCGGACGCAAACGATAAGTATCTGCGTATGCTCGCCGAATTCGACAATTACAAAAAGCGTACGGCGAAGGAATCCGAGGCGAGATACGGCAGCGCCTACTGCGACGCCGTTGAAGCACTTCTGCCGGTGTTCGACAATATAGAACGCGCGGCTGACTACGCGTCGGATGAACAAAGCAAAAACGGACTGCTTCTCATAATCTCAAATTTCAAAGACGTTTTATCCAAAATGGGCGTGGAACAGTTCGGAGAGGTCGGTGATGAATTCAACGCCGACATACACAGCGCTGTCATGCACATAGAGGATGAAAATCTCGGTGAAAACACCATAGCCGAGGTATTCCAGAAGGGATACAAAAAAGGTGATAAAATAATAAGATATGCGACCGTAAAGGTAGCAAACTGATAGAATTGGAGGAACAAAACAATGGCAAAAATCATAGGTATAGATTTAGGTACGACAAACTCTTGTGTCGCGGTATATGAAGGCGGTGAGCCCACCGTTATACCGAACCCCGAAGGAATGAGAACTACTCCGTCCGTCGTGGCGTTCAAGAAAACGGGCGAAAGAATAGTCGGCGCGTCTGCAAAAAACCAGGCGATAACAAACCCCGACAGAACGGTAATGTCCATAAAACGCGAAATGGGTACCGCGCATAAGGTAACCATAGACGGCAAATCATACACGCCGCAGGAAATTTCGGCAATGATCCTGAAGAAATTGAAGGACGACGCGGAAGCGTACCTCGGAACTACGGTATCCCAGGCGGTCATCACCGTTCCGGCATACTTCACGGATGCGCAGAGACAGGCGACAAAGGACGCCGGTAAGATAGCGGGTCTTGAAGTTTTGAGAATAATCAACGAGCCGACGGCGGCTGCGCTCGCATACGGCGTTGACAAGGACAATACCGAACAGAAGATAATCATATACGACCTGGGCGGCGGTACGTTCGATGTCTCTATACTTGAGATAAGCGACGGCGTCGTGGAAGTTCTTTCCACCGCTGGCAACAACCGTCTGGGCGGCGACGACTTCGATAACAGGATAATCAACTGGATGGTCGATACGTTCAAGGCCGAGAACGGCATAGACCTCAGATCCGATAAAATGGCGATGCAGAGACTCAAGG
>CACZOH010000287.1 GCA_902782785.1 uncultured Ruminococcus sp.
GCATTGAGGGTCCCGCGGAAAAATTGTATACTCTCACTTTCATATTTCCTTTCAAATTGTATGGTATTTACGATATTATATACAAAAATATGCAATTTGTCAAGTCTTAAATTGCAAATTTGAGCTTTTTTTGCATTTATTTATGTTCTAAACAAATAATGCTTTCTTTATCCGTTTCATTTCGTCATTAAATACAAGCGTTATCTGTTCTGCCGCATTATCTCAAATCCGAGGACGGACGCGGCGGACGCCGCAGACAGCGCGGCGGGGAAGTCCCTGCCGTAATCTATTTTTATTATCCCGTCCGCTTGATCGAGGAACGCTCGCGATATGCCGCGTTTTTCGCCGCCGACCGCGAGCAAAAGCGGCTTTCTGCAGTCAAAATCATATATGGAGACGGCGTTTTCCGTGTCGGCGCAAATCACGCGGTAGCCCGCGTTTTTAAACAGCCCGCACAGATCGCCGCCCGCCGTGTAGAGCGCGCAGAGCTCGGACGCCCCGGCGCTCGATCTGCATACCACTCCCGCGGCGGAAAGCCAGTTCCGCTCCGGCAAAATAATGCCGGAGACTCCCGCGGCGTAAAGTGAGCGCACCGCGTAGCCGAAATTGTACGGGTCCTCGATGCCCTCGATATAAACGTAAAAGCCGTCGTCTTCAATATCGGAGGCGGCGATCCGCGGGATACGCCTGTCCGTGCACTCGGCTATAATACCGCCGTGCGAATTTCCGACGGTGATCTTCTCTATCACCTCCGCCGTCGTTTCGATTATCTCAAAGCCCTGCTCGTCGGCGCGGTGCTTAAGATACGATAAGGCTTTGCCGAGCTTTTCGGCGCGCTGCCCGTCGTACAGCACGCGTTTTATCTTTCTGTCGCTGTGCTTTGAGTTTATCACGGCGGAAATGGACGTCATCCCCTCAAAAACGCAGCCGTCCGCGTAGCGTATGTTTTCCTTTATCATTTTCCGAATATCCTTATCGCGTCGAATATGCTGCCGAAAAGCACGGCGTTGTCAGGCGGCGCGTCTTTTTTGGCGTAATTCCTTTTCGGGACGAGCATTTTGTCAAATCCGAGCCTGTCGGCTTCCTTTATCCGCCTTTCAAGGCTTGCCGCCGCGCGTATCTCGCCCGAAAGCCCGAGCTCGCCGACCGCGACCGCGTTGTCCGGCACCGGAATGTCGCGCAAAGACGATATCAGCGCGAGCGCGAGCGCAAGATCAGCCGCCGGCTCGTCTATCGAAAGACCCCCGACTACGTTTACGTAGCAGTCGTGCGAGGAGAATTTCAGCCCGAGCCGCTTTTCAAGCAGGGCGAGTATGAGGTTTACGCGGTTTATGTCAAAGCCGTTTGACGCGCGCTTCGGCGACGGGTAGTAGGACGGCGTGACGAGCGCCTGCACCTCGGCGATTATCGGGCGCGTGCCCTCCATCGTGCAGACGGCGCAGTTGCCGGAAACGCCGGTCGGCCGCCCCGACAGTAAAAGCTCCGAAGGACTGCTGACCTCGCGCAGTCCCTCCGTACGCATCTCAAAAACGCCAACCTCGTCCGTCGCGCCGAAACGGTTTTTGATCGCGCGGATAAGGCGGAAGCTCTGCCGCCTGTCGCCCTCGAAATAAAGCACCGTGTCGACCATGTGCTCGAGGATCTTCGGACCGGCTATGCTGCCCTCCTTGTTGACGTGACCGACGATTATGACCGACGTATCGTTTTCCTTCGCATACCTTATGAGGCTCGCGGCGCATTCGCGTATCTGCGAGACGCCGCCTGCGGCGGAATTCAGCCCGTTTTTCCACATGGTCTGTATCGAATCGACGATCAGCGTTGACGGCTTAAGCTTTTCCGCGTGCGAGAGCACCGCGTCGAGATTTGTGTCCGATAATATGTAAATATCGCCGTTTTTGACGCCGAGCCTGTCCGCGCGCAGCTTCAGCTGCCCGGACGACTCCTCGCCCGAGGCGTACAGCACGAGTCCGCTTTGTGACAGCGCCGCGCATATCTGCAAAAGAAGCGTTGACTTGCCGATACCCGGCTCGCCGCATAAAAGCACCGCAGAGCCGGAGACAAGACCGCCGCCGAGCACTCTGTCAA
>CACZOH010000288.1 GCA_902782785.1 uncultured Ruminococcus sp.
AATAACTGCTAAAACTACGTCATCTTTTAAATAAACAAAACGCACTTTTGACGGCCTCGGGCTGTCAAAAGTGCGTTTGCGTTATTTATGCGGAAAGATATTATACAGATCAGACAGGTTCACAAATCAAAAGAAAGATCGGGATACCTGCTCTATCGAAAGCGCCTCGAAGCGGTCTTTTGAGTCGATCTTATGATCTTATTTTACTTTTTTTGCTATAACGACACCCGCTAAAGCTATGCAGGCAACGGCGGCTACAGCTATAACCGCGGCGTCAGCAGTACCCGGGTTCACAGGCTCTCCGGTGGGTTCTCTCTCCTGCGTGAACGTGCATTCGAACGTGGTGTCTATGGCGTTGCCGTTCGTGTCTATGGCGAATATCTTTATCGTGTGATTGCCGACTCCGATGTTGGAAACGTCAACATTGAAATGGAAACCGTTGGCGTCCGCGTGGATGAGGGAGACAACGTCGTCTCTCTGCTCTATAAAGTCGGCGGACTTAATGACCTTGCCGCCGTCTATGGAATAACCGAAGCCGGTAAGCTTTGTGCTTATGTAAGCCCAGCCGCGGAATCCTATTTCGCTTATCTCGCCCTTTATCTCGTTATCCGCGATCCATGCGTCGGAATTGCCGTCGGTCAGCTGTTCGCCGTCAACGAAAATGTTGTCCCAGGACTTGTTGAAAAGCTCTGCGGGAGCGGGTTCGGAAGCGCTGCCGGTACCGGTGACCTTGAAGCCGTCCTCACCCTCTTTGTTGACGTCAAGGCATTCGCCGCCCTTGGTTTTGACGACGACGTGGAGAACGTGCTCACCGGTGGGGATCGCCGAAGCGGGAACGTTGACGTTAAAGCCGTTCGTCTTGGCGGGGTCGGAGCCCATAACGCTGACTATCTCGGCGGATCTTTCCTGAAGCGAGCTGAATATCGGATCGTTATTGTCGATACGGTAGCCGAAATCGGCTATATCGTCTCCGTCGATGATACACCAGCCGACTATTTTTATAAGGTCGCCCTCGGTCTGCTCAACGTCAAACCACTGTACCGTTACGGAAGCCGCGTTGCCGGGGATCGCAAACAGAGCGACAGTCAGAACAACGGCTATGAGAAGCGCGGTAAATTTCTTCATTTTGTTATTTCCTCCTATATATTTTTATTTTTATGTGTAAAACACAAAATGAATCCGTATTATCAAAGACGTTTTACCTTGCGGGCGTGCCCGTCCGCTTTTATTGAAGGAGGACGGACGGGCACTGCAAAATGAAAAAATATTCTCAGCTTAAACGTCTTTGTACAGCATATTATAACACCTCATTTGTTTTTTTTCAACACAATATTTTGCATCATTTTTAACATTTTATAACATTTTAAGAAAATATTTTGTTTAATAATTTTAAAACTGTTCATCGTTTCAAAAGTCAGCACGTTCAGTCAGCTCATCCGCATTCTCCGCGACGGAGGCTCAAAGCCTTCGCTTACGGGGCGCGACGCGTCAAGAAAACTCCGCGGCGCTGGGCTTTAAGTCAAAGCGGTGAAGCGATCCGCTGTGAGCGAAGCGAACGTCTTCATTATACCGGTTGAATACGAAGAAGCAGACTGATTTTGTTCTCGGTCTGCTTTTCTTAAGTGCGCACTTACTCACCACTCGAATGTGAGGTAAAAAAACTTCCTTATGACGGTCGGGTATTCGCGTACCCGTTTTTTCTTTTTCTTTCGGCTCCGCAAAGCCTTGACAATTTCCGATTTTACTGGTATAATATAATCATTAAATCAAAGCGAGGGTCTATATATGTTGTCAGATAACAGGATAGTTATAGGAAAAGGTGAAAAAGAGGTTTTCATCCGTCCGGAAATGGCTAACCGCCACGGGCTTATATGCGGCGCGACGGGCACGGGCAAAACGATAACGCTGAAGGTAATGGCCGAGTCGTTTTCCGATATGGGCGTGCCGGTGTTTTTAGCCGACGTCAAGGGCGACCTTGCGGGCTGCGTCAAGCGCGGCGAGAGATCCGCCGCGATAGACAAGCGTCTGTCCGGTATGGGTTACGACCCCGACGCGTTTGAATACAAGAATTTCCCCGTCCGCTTCTGGGACGTTTACGGTGAGGGCGGTCATCCGGTCAGGACCACCGTTTCCGAAATGGGCGCTTCCCTTCTCTCGCGTCTGCTCGGTCTTACAGACGTGCAGAGCGGCGTCCTGACGATAGCCTTCCGCGTCGCCGACGACAGAGGCTGGCTCCTTACCGACCTTAAGGACATACGCAGTATGGTCGCTTATATCACCGACCACGCGGCGGAGCTGTTGAATCAGTACGGCAACATATCAAAGCTGTCCGCCGGCGCGATACAGAGGGCGCTTTTACAGCTTGAGGACGCGGGCGGCTCTCTGTTCTTCGGCGAGCCCGATATAAAGCTTACGGACTGGATACAAACGGACGAGAACGGGCGCGGATACATAAATATCCTTCACTGCGCAAAGCTTTACCGCTCTCCGATACTCTACTCCACGTTTTTGCTCTGGCTTCTTGCGGAGCTTTTTGAGGATCTGCCCGAGGTGGGCGATCCCGAGAAGCCGAAGCTCGTGTTCTTCTTCGACGAGGCGCATTTGCTGTTCAACAACGCGCGCCCGATGCTTACTGATCAGGTCGAGCAGGTCGTGAAGCTGATACGTTCAAAGGGCGTCGGCGTGTATTTCATCACCCAGCAGCCGTCCGATATACCGAATTCCGTTCTCGCACAGCTCGGCAACCGCGTTCAGCACGCGCTCCGCGCATACACCCCGCTTGAGCAGAGAGCGGTCAGAGCCGCCGCGCAGTCCTTCCGCGCAAATCCGAATTTCAACACCGAGGAGGCGATATCCGACCTCGGTACGGGCGAAGCGCTCATCAGCTTCCTTGACGAAAAAGGCCGTCCGTCCGTTGTGGAGCGCGCGACGGTACTTCCGCCGCAGTCCGCCATGGGCGCGATAGACGACGAGAGACGCGCCGCCGAGATACGCGCGGACGATATGTACGGCGTGTACGAGCAGGCGATAGACAACGAGAGCGCGTATGAGATAATAAACACCGTAACAGAGACGGAAGCCGAGGAAAAGCGCAAAGCCGAGGAAGAAAAGGAACAGGAGAAGGAAAAGGCGGCGAAGGAAAAAGAAAAAGCCGCCTCCAAAAAGAAAACGCAGAGCGCCGTCGGCAA
>CACZOH010000289.1 GCA_902782785.1 uncultured Ruminococcus sp.
CGAGGACTTCTACGGCGATATGGACTTCAAGGTCGCCGGTACTCACAAGGGCATCACGTCCATTCAGATGGACTTGAAGATAGACGGTCTTACTCCCGCTATCATAAAGAACGCGCTTGAAACGACGCACAAAGGCAGAGATTACATCATAGACGAGGTCATTTTAAAGGCTATCGACCGTCCGCGCGACGAGGTTTCCGAATACGCTCCCAAGATGATCTCCATGATGATCAATCCCGACAAGATACGCGACGTCATAGGTACGGGCGGCAAGGTCATCCAGAAGATCGTCGCCGACACGGGCGCCAAGATAGACATCGAGGACGAAGGCTCCGTATTCATGTCCGCGGTCGACAAGAACGCCTGCTACAACGCAAAAGCGATAATAGAAGGCATCGTGTTCGAGCCGGTCAAGGGCGCGACGTACACGGGCAAGGTCGTTGAGATCCTGCCGATAGGCTGCAGAGTTGAGATAGTCCCGGGATACCTCGGTTTCGTACACGTACGCGATCTTGAATACAAGAGAACGGAAAACGTTGAAGACGTCGTAAAGATGGGCGATACCGTCACGATAAAGTGCCTCGGCACCGATGAAAAGGGAAGAATGAACTTCTCGCGCAAAGCGGCTCTTCCGAGAAAGCCTTTCAGAGCCGAACGCGGTGAAAATGAAGAAAAACCCGCCGACGAAAACACGGCGGAGGAAGCTTCCGAAACGACGGAAGAATAATGAACTAAATAAAAGAGCCTTCCCCGAGGAAGGCTCTTTTGCAGGAGGATAATATGATAAAATGCGCTATATTTGACGCGGACGGCACGCTTATAAACTCTTTGCATCTCTGGCGTCAGGCGGACGAGGAATATATGGCGTCGATAGGCAGACGTCTTGACCCGGAGGTTTACAAAAAGTTTGAGAAGCTTACGTACCGGCAGAGCGTGTCATATTTAAAACGCCATTACGGGCTTGAACAGACTGAAGATGAAATATCTGACGGCGTTATGGCGATCGTTGCAAAAAAATACGATACGGATGTCACGCCGAGGAAAGGGATCGACGAGCTTTTGGAAAGACTTCTTGAAAACGGCATAAAAATGGCCGTCGCCACGGCAAACGACAAAAAGCTTGTCTGCAGAGGTCTTCGCAGTACCGGTCTCCGCCGTTATTTCTCGTTCGTCATATCCTGCGATGAAACGGGCGCCGGGAAGGACGACGCGGAGATATACGTTCGCGCGGCTGAGCTTCTCGGATGCAAGCCGGAGGAAACTCTCGTCGTTGAGGACGATAAAAACTATATAAAAGCGGCTCGCGACGCGGGCTTCATCGCCATACACGTATCGGAGATGGGGAGGCTCGGCTTTGGCAAATAGATGCGTCATAGTCGGCGCCGCAAAAATAAAACGGTACGCCGCCGTAAAAGCGTATTTCAGAGACGACGATTTCTTTATCTACTGCGACGCGGGGCTTAAGCACGAGGAAAGGTTCGACAGACCCGCCGATCTGATAATCGGCGACTTTGATTCCGCAAAGAATCCGGACAGAAGCACGGAAACGATAGTTCTCCCGCACGAAAAGGATGATACGGACACGTTTTTCGCCGCGAAAGAGGGCATTAAACGCGGCTTTGACGAATTTCTGCTTGTCGGCGTTACAGGCGGCAGACTCGATCATACGCTCGGAAACGCGGCGATACTTACGATGCTTTCAAACAATGATAAACACGGCGTTATAGTTGACGATTACTCGGAGATCGAGATGATATCGGACAAGCCCGCGTACGTTTCGGATAAATACCCGTACTTTTCGCTTCTCAACATAACGGGCGTCTGCCGCGGCGTACGTGTAAAAAACGCGCTCTACCCGCTTGATAACGCTGAATTGAAGACCGATTTTCCGTTAGGCGTAAGCAATGAAGTCATAAAAGGAAAAACGGCGGAGATAAAAATCGGAGAGGGAAAGGCGCTTCTTGTACGGGTGAGGGAAGAATGAAAAAGGTCGTCGTTTTTGGCGGCAGCGGCAGCGGTAAAAGCACGTTTGCAAGAAAACTCTGCGCCGTGACGCGCCTGCCGCTTTATCACCTTGACAATCTTTTCTGGAATAAAGATAAAACACACGTCAGCCGCGAGGTCTTCGACCGGCGGCTTGACGTGATTTTGTCGTATGACAGATATATAATCGACGGCGAGTACGGCAGGACGATCGAGAGGCGCATCGCGGCGGCTGATACCGTGTTCTTTTTCGATATACCGCTTGAAGACCGCCTGTCGGGCGCTGTCGCCCGCGTCGGTACCGTACATCCAGATCTGCCGTGGACGGAGGAGAGCTTCGATCCCGAATTTGAAAAATGGATAAGAGATTACGATACCGATCAACGCCCCGTGACGCTCGCCCTGCTTGAAAAATACAAGGAAAAAGAAATAATAATATTTAAAAGCAGAAAAGAATCCGACCTTTATTTCAGCAAGTAAGCGCGCGGGTGTGAGGGGGGCACCCCGCGCGCGCGGCTGAAGCCGCAAAATTGAAATTTTTTTTCGTTTTTATGATAAAAAACAGATCATTTCCGGTAGTATATGATTGAAGGTGGTGATACGGTGGACGATGAAAAGATAATAGAGCTGTTTTTCGCGCGGTCCGAGGACGCTTTGACCGAGCTTGATAAAAAATACGGCGCTTTGATGCGCCGCGTATCAAAAAACGTGCTCAAGGACGACGAGGACGTCAAAGAATGCGTAAACGACGCGTATTTGGGTATTTGGCGCGCCATTCCGCCGGAAAGGCCGTCTCCCTTGTCCGCCTACGTCTGCAGGGTCATACGCAATATTTCGCTCAACCGTCACAGAAAAAACACCGCTTTACAGCGTGACGGACGAAAAAACGTGAGCCTTGAGGAAATAGCGGATTTTCTGCCGGACGATAGCGACGTTTTTGAAAAGGTCGCCGGATCAGAGCTGACGGATATACTGAACCGCTATTTAAGCACGCTTGACAGGACGAATCTGTATATCTTTATGCGGAAATACTGGTATTTTGACAATGTGTCTGATATCGCGTCCCGCCTTGGTATGACGGAGGCCGCCGTTTATCTGCGGCTTGACCGCATGAAAAAAAGCCTTTACAAATATCTGGTAAAGCAAGGGGTAATGAAATGAAAAATAGATTAAACGAAGCGTTTGACAACGTATCGGACGAATACGTGACAAAATCCGTCAATCCGCCCGAAAAGAAAGGATTTTTAAAATACGCGCTTATCGCCGCGGCGCTGGCGCTTGTGGTTGTCGCCGTGTCGCTTACCGTCGCTTTGAGTACAAAAACGGCGGCACCACAGACCGTTGACACGGACAGCGTGAGCACAAATGAGACGGACAGCGTGAGCACAAATGAGACGGACAGCGTGAGCACGAATGACACGGACAGCGTGAGCACGAATGACACGGACAGCGTGAGCACAAATGAGACGGACAGCGTGAGCACGAATGACACGGACAGCGTGAACACGAATGAGACGGAAAGTGTGATCACGAATAAAACCGAACCCGAAACGACGGTCGAGCCGTTTGTCGGAAACAAAGGCAACTACGCCGCCGCAAAGTTTATGAGCGTCGCCGACACGTCTCCTACGGCGCAGACCGTATTCGGAGGCTACTATACCAAAAACAAAGCGAAATACCGCGAAAGTGCCGCAAAGCTTGACGCATTCTTTGACAGGCTTACGAAAAAAATGCTTGACGGAGAAAAAAGCGGAGTAGTGTCGCCCGTGAACATCTACATGGCGCTGGCGCTTTTGGCTGAATGTACCGGCGGCACGTCGCGGACGCAGATACTTGACGTTTTAGGTGTGGAAAGTATTGAAGAGCTGCGCGAGATGACAAAGCTTATATGGCTTTATAACAGCCGTGACGATGAATACGGCAGATCGGTGCTCGCCAATTCTATCTGGCTGACAGACGGACTGACAGTCAACGACGGTTGCGTTGACACGTTAAACGGCGATTATTACGCCTCGCTTTTTTCAGGAGATTTTAAAGACGCAAATTACAAAAACACGCTTAAGCAGTGGCTGTCCGATCAGACGAACGGCTTGCTCGACCATTGTATAAATGAGCTTACGATCCCGGACGAAACGCTCGTCGCCCTCGTGTCAACGCTGTATTATAAAACAAAGTGGAACGATCAGTTCTATCACACGGAAAACGGGATTTTCAGAGGCAAAAACGGAAATCAAAGCTGTGTTTTCAATATAAAAACCACTCGAAGCAACGTATATAAAGGCGACGGGTTTACCGCCTACTGCGAAAGCTTGTCGGACGGAAACAATATGTGGTTTTTCCTGCCGGACGACGGCAAGACCGTATCCGACGTTTTAAATACCGACCTCGTATCGTATATCAAAAGCGATAAGGAGGGCAAATATTATCTGGTAACGGTAAGGATGCCCGACTTTGACGTCGATTACAATGAAACGATAACCGGCGTGATAAAGAGCCTCGGTATAGTTGACTGCACGAACCCGGCGAAGGCGGATTTCACGTCTCTGACGGATGAAGCGCTTTATCTTGACAGCGTAGTACACGCGGCGCGTTTCAAGGCGGACAAGGACGGTGTTGAGGGCGCGGCGTTCACGGTTGAGATGGCTCCCGGCGCGTCGCCGGAATTACCGCCAAAATACGATTTCGACCTCAAAAAACCGTTTGCATTCATGGTTTCAAACGGCGGCGTGCCGCTGTTCACGGGAGTGGTGAACGAAATTTAAAACCGTAGGGGCGAGCAATGCTCGCCCGCTTCAATTAAATCTGTATAAATCAAAAACGGGCGAGCAATGCTCGCCCCTACATCCTGCGGGTCAAGCGGGCGAGCAATGCTCGCCCCTACTTGATAATTCCGGGTTTTTCACCAAACGGATTTTCGTAAATATACTTGATATGCGCCTCGTAATCCTCTTTATTTCGTATCACGTGGTCGTAAAATGATTTTTGCCGGATAGACACGCCTATACGTTTTGTTACGTATCCTTTCATCTGTTGAACGACACGTGAGACCGTAGGGGCGACCATTGGTCGCCCGCGTTCATCCGCATGTATCGTAATCAACAAATGTATATGATCGGGCATTATTACGTAATGGTCTACGGACAAAGCCGGATAAGATACTGATATATTTTTTACTGCTTCGTCGACGATTTTCCCGTATTTTGACAGCTTGATATTCTGCGGGTCAAGCGGGCGAGCAATGCTCGCCCCTACATCAAACGGCGCTTCAACCCAAAAACAGTTTATTCGCTTTGACGTGCATACTGTCAGAAAATATGCGCCGTATGAGCTGTAATCAAAATAATTCAAACGGTTTTGCTTGCGCGTCGGCTTTTCCTCGTTCAGCTCTTTTTTATCCATATTTTCATATCGCACTCGCCGCGGTTGGCGAAGGCGTGATACGGTATCATATATAACGGCGCGGGTGACGCGGGGACGATGACGGCGGGAAGACCGAATTTGCCCTCCGACGCTTTTATTTCGCCGCCCGTTATCACGGCTTCGTTCAGATGCGGGTTGTCGATACCTTCGGCGCACATGATGAACGGACCGTACGACACGGCGCAAAGCCCTTTATCCGCCTCCACCCGCGGGTCTGCGTAATTGAATTTCGGCGTCATATCGAGCGACAGTCTTATATCGTCGCCTTTTTTTGCGTTTATATAAACGTACCCTTTGACCTTTGCCTCGTTTACGGCTCTTCCGTTTACGTAAACCGCGTACTCGTCACACCACGCGGGAATGCGCAG
>CACZOH010000290.1 GCA_902782785.1 uncultured Ruminococcus sp.
CGTTTACATCCTCGGCTGGATAGCGTTTTCAAGCTCTGACGGTTTGAAAGAGATAAAATACGGTATAGACGGCAAGGAATACGGCTGCTCCGATACGTACAGAGACAGATCTGACGTCGCCGCGGCGGGAATTGCCGTTTACGGCAACGGAAAGCACGCGGGTTACGGGCTCGATTCCGGTATGATGGAGCTTTTGAATATCGGCTCGCTCGGCGCGGGAAATTATACGCTTTCTCTTATCGCGTACTCAAACGGAGGCAAAAGAGAGGTCTATAAAACGTATGAGCTTACCGTAAAAAGCGGCGAGCGCGCGGCGCTTGACTGTATGCAGATAAACGAAAAGACGGCGGGCGGGGAAGAGGATCTTTCCGCCGCGAAAACGGTAACTCTTTCACAGTCGGACAAGCTTTACGTCTGCGGGTGGGCGTCGTTTTCAAGCGCGGACAGACTGAATAAAATAATCTATACGGCAAACGGCAGAGAATATGACTGCGCGGCATCGTATACAAACCGCCCGGACGTATCCGCCGCGGGTATCCCGGTATATAACAACGGAGAGCACGCCGGTTTCGGCTCATCCTCCGATATGGCGGAGCTTACGGGCGTCGGTTCGCTCGGTCCGGGCACGCACGAAATATCGCTTATCGCCTTATCGGACGGCGGAAGACGCGTCACGGTAAAGACGTTCGATCTGAAAATACCGAACGTTTACGTTGAGCTTGACGGCGATAAAGGCGATATAAACGGCGACGGCGCGAAAAACAACAAGGACGTCGTTGCGCTTTTCAGATACGTATCGGGAGGCGGCGGAGACGTCGTTATCTCAAACTGCGACGTCAACGGAGACGGCGGCACGAACAACAAGGACGTCACGGCGCTTTTCAGATTCGTGAGCGGCGGCGGAGTACAAGGCGGCAACGATTACGCCGGCACCCCGGCTTATACCGTCGAGGGAGACGACATCGTCGTATCCGGCGTTAAATATCCGAACACGGTAAATATGACAAACGGCGCTTTATACGCGTCAGACGACCTTTACCGCGAGCTTTTGCCGGAAAACAAAGCGTACGTCGGCGACGGAACGAAAAACGTCGGTCTGTTCTACTTTTTGTGGCTCGGCGAGCACGGAGATTACGGCATATACGATATAACGAAGATACTTGCAAAAGGCGGGGAGGCGGTAAAGAGCGCATCCTACTCCGGCTGGGGACAGGTCGGCGCGATGCACTTCTGGGGAGAGCCGATATACGGATATTATTTCAGCCGCGACACGTGGGTGATGAGAAAGCATATAGAGATGCTCACCGCCGCAAACGTCGATTTCCTCTATATAGACGCGACGAACGGATTCCCGTATATAAACAACGCCCTTTCGCTTATGTCGGTGATGCACGAATACAACGGGCTTGGATATACGGCGCCGAAAATAGTGTTCTATACGCATTCAAGCTGCGCGAACACGGTAAAGCAGATATATAATAATATCTACGCGAAGAATATGTATCCCGACACGTGGTTTTATCTTGACGGAAAACCGCTGATACTCGCGTATCAGAGCGAATGCAAGTCGGGACTTTCAAGCACGGCTTACAATTTCTTCTCATACCGCGAGCCGCAGTGGCCGAACGAGACGCAGAAGACGAACGGCTGGCCGTGGATGGATTTCAACTATCCGCAGAGAGCGTTTTACAACAACGCGGGCAAAAAGGAGGCGATGAGCGTCTCCGTCGCACAGCACAGCGGCACCGTATGCTTCTCCGATTCCGCAATATATGGAAACAGAACGAACAGAGGCAGAAGCTTCCATGACAACGTCAACAGTCCGACGGCGGAAAGCGTGATGTACGGCTACAATTTTGAAGAGCAGTTCGACTATGCGATAGCGGCGGACGTGCCGTATATACTCGTCACCGGCTGGAACGAATGGGTCGCGCAGAGACAGGATCCGAAAGGGACGGGACGCCCGGGTCAGGCGGTATTCGTCGACACGGCGTCGATAGAGTATTCACGCGACATAGAGCCGATGCACGGCGGATATTTCGATAACTATTATCAGCAATTGATCCGCAAAACAGTCGAATACAAGGGCTCCGCGCCGCTTCTCGTGCAGGATACGAGAAAACAGATAGACATAAACGGCGGCTTTGAGCAGTGGGACGGCATAACGGTAACGTATAGGGACGCGCCCGGCGACACGGTCGACAGAAGATCGTCCGGCTTCGGGAGCAAAACGCTCACAAACAACACGGGAAACAACGATATCGTCGCTTCAAAGATCGTATACGACACAAAGAACATATATTTTTACGCGGAGACGGCTTCCGATATAACGGAGCCGGACGGCAATTCGTCCTGGATGCAGTTGTTCATAAACTCCGACTTTGACGGCGGGACCGGCTTCTCCGGCTTTGATTATATAGTAAACCATACCGCAAAGGCGGGCGGGACCACGACCGTCGCAAAGCTGAAAAGATCGGGCGATACGTACGCCGTCATATCCGAAACCGAGGTCAAATACAAGGTAAGCGGAAACAAAATGATGATAAGCGTGCCGCTCAAAGCGCTCGGTATATACGACTATAACGATATAAAGCTCGCGTTCAAGTGGGCTGACTCGAATACAAGGATCAAAAACGCCGAGCAGTTCTACACGGACGGCGACGGAGCGCCCGTCGGAAGGCTCTGCTTTGTGTTCTGTAATAAAAAGTGAATAAAAAAAGAGCTGCCGCGGCAGCTCTTTTAAGTTTATTCGACCGTAACGCTCTTCGCCAGATTTCTCGGCTTGTCTACGTCGCACCCGCGGTTCGTCGCGGTGTAATAGGCGTACATCTGTATCGGCACTATCGCGACTATCGGCATAAGATATTTGTTCGTCTCCGGCAGTCTTATATACTCGTCGCAGATATCGCTCTTTTCACCGACGCATGAGGTTATGAGCAGGACGTGACCTCCGCGCGCGCGGACCTCCTTGACGTTGGAAACGGATTTTTCCGCTATATCGGGATCGGTTATTATCGCCATGCACGGCACGCCCTCGGTGATAAGAGATATAGTTCCGTGCTTGAGCTCGCCCGCCGCGTACGTTTCGCAGTGCATATAGGATATTTCCTTGATCTTCATCGCGCCCTCGCAGCCCGTTGCGTAGTCCTGACCGCGTCCGATTATGTAATAATCCTCGTACGGCTTGTTATATACCGCAAACTTCTTACAGAGGTCCACGTACGGCTCGGATATGACAGCCGTCACAAGCTCGGGCAGTTTTTTCATCTCAGACAGATATTCGTCAAGAAACGCGTCGGACATGGTCTTTCTGTCGTGTGCGAGACGCGCGGTGAGCATATACATTATAAGCACCTGCGCGGTGAACGCCTTTGTGGTGGCGACTGCGATCTCGGGACCGCAGCGCGTATATATGACCTCGTCGGCTTCTCTCGCTATGGAGGATCCGACGACGTTGACGATGGCGCAGACCTTTGCGCCCTTGCTCTTGACAAGGCGCAGAGCCGCGAGGGAGTCAGCCGTTTCGCCCGACTGGGATATTATAAACACCGTGTCGCCCTCACCGACCATCGGATCGTCGTATCTGAACTCGGATGCTATGGATACGGAAACGGGGATCCTGCAAAGATGCTCTATGCTGTATTTGCCGAGAAGTCCCGCGTGCATGGCGGAGCCGCATCCGACGACGAAAATGCGCTTTATATCCGACGTGTCGGGTATTTCGTTTTTGAATATTGCCCCCGCGCCCTTTTCGGTATGCATGGAGATGAGGCGGCGCAGCGTGTCGGGCTGCTCGTAGATCTCCTTCAGCATAAAGTGCGGATAACCGCCCTTTTCAGCCGCTTCAAGGTTGAAGTCTGCCGTCAGAAGCTTTTTCTTTTCGGTTATGTCGTTCCCGTTCATATCGTAGAACGTGATCTCCCCGTCTTTGAGCTCCGCTATCTCGTCCGTGTCCATAAGGTAGTAATCCTTTGTATATGAGAGCACGGCGGGTATGTCGGAGGCTATGAAGCACTCGTCAACGCCCTTTGCGGCGATCAGCGGACTGTCGCGCCTTACGGCGTATATCGCATCCGTTCTGTCGGAGAATATTATTCCGAAAGCGTAAGAGCCGTGCAGTCTCGGCAGAGCGGCGGAGATCGCCGCTATCGGATCGCCGTCGTAGAGGCTGTCTATGACGTACGCCGCCGCTTCCGTATCCGTATCGGACAGGAATTCTGCGCCATTCGCCTGCGCCTCCTCGCGAAGCTGCAGATAGTTTTCTATTATTCCGTTGTGGACGAGAGTTACTTTGCCCTGCCTGTGAGGATGAGAGTTTCTGTCCGACGGTTCGCCGTGCGTAGCCCAGCGCGTATGACCTATACCGACGCTGCCTTTGGGCATCCCGCTTTTTTCAAGCATATCGGCAAGCGCAGATAATCTTCCTTTTGTTTTGTAAACGTTTACGGCGCCGTCCTCGCATATCGCGACGCCCGCGGAGTCGTATCCGCGATATTCAAGTCCCGAAAGACCCTTTAAAATTATTTTTGCGGCTGTCCTTCTGCCGCTGTAGCCTACAATTCCACACATTAAAAAAATACCTCTCTTTTTTATAGTTTGCGTCAGCAAATTTAGCTTGTGAAACAAATTTAGCTTGCGTTAGCAAATTTAGCTCGCGAATGCGAA